>DASURM010000255.1:0-20248 GCA_036280035.1 Burkholderiaceae bacterium
GAACTCGCCGATGCCGCGCTCTGGCTGCCCGCAGGCGCGCGCGGACCGGCGTTCCTGATCGGCGCCAACTTCCGCGCACTGCTGGCGTACAACAATTCGACCAACTACGCGCTCGCGGTGGCACTGCTGGCGCAAGGGATCGCCGGCGACCCCGGTATCCAGGCAGCCTGGCCGCGCGACCTGCCTCCGCTGTCACGCAGCCAGGTGCGCGAACTGCAAGGCGCGCTCAACGCGCGCGGCTTCGACAGCGGCGAGGTCGACGGCCTGGCCGGCCCTGCGACGCGCGATGCGCTGCGGCGCTTCCAGCGCAGCGTCGGCGCGCCCGCCGACGGCTATCCGACGCTGGAGTGGCTGCAGCGATTGCAGGCACCGTGAACGCGTGGCCGCTCCGAAACGCTCACGAGGAACGCGCAGCGCTGAGGTTGCCTGATGGTGCGCAGCGCAGTTCGGGCGCCGCTACTTGATGGCCTGCCGCACGGTGCCCGGGCGGAAGTCCGACGTGAGGTGGTACACGAGGGTGGGCACCATCTCCTCGCGCGGGTTGCCGTTGCGCACGGCACCGGTCACGCCCTGGTCGGCCGACACGCTGACCTTGCCGAGCGGGCGGCGCGCCCACGCCGAGCTGCTCCACACGCCGGCACCGCTGCGCGTCTCGATCAGCTTGCTGGTGATGTCGCCGCGCACCTCGATGCGAACGCCGCCTTCCATCCGCCCCACGTCGCTGACCCTGACGTCGGTTCTCGGGTCGGAGTAGGTCAGGCTGCCGATGAAGATCGCATCGACACCGTACTTCTGGCCGATCCGGCGCAGCGTGGGCGCATCGAGCTGGTGGCCGCTCACCGAGGCCAGCAGCGCCTCGCGACTGCCCAGCTCGACGATGCGGGTACCCGGCTGCGCCGAGTGCACGTGCGATTCGAACTCGCGGGTCGTCTGCGCTTCGATGCCGGGGTGCGAGTTGGAATCGAACTCCACCAGCCCCAGCGTGCCGTAGCCCTGCAGCGGCATGCGCGGCGGCACCGATACCAGCACGGTGTTCGACGAGCAGCCGGCGACGACGATCGACAGCAGCCACAGCGCACGACAAACGGACTTTCGCATCGACGACCCTCCTGCCTCGCACGCATTCTTGTGCCAGCCGCCCGGCAGCGGACGGCCCGGCCGCGCGGCGCGGTCGTCGTTTCGTGATTTCCACCGCCAAGCGGTGCGGCGCGAGCGGTTGCCAACGGCAGGCGCAGCGCGGGCTGCCTACAACCGGAACCCCAACCCCGTGAGCTGAGTGCGCACCGCCGCGTCGGCCAACAGTTCGCGAAACGCGCGCACCGCGGGGCGCTCGAGCCGCGACTCGGGCACGACGAAGTCGAAGCGCTCCTCCTGCAACGCGATGAAGCCCAGCCCGTACTGGCGCGCGACGGTGTCGATCGCCACGCCCCAGTCGGCGCGCCGCTGGTGCACCGCGGCGGCTACCGCGTTGTGCGACTTGGTCTGCACCCCGAAGCCCGGAGGCCTGTGCTGGCCGAGCAACTTGTCGATCAGCACGCGGGTGCCGCTGCCGGCATTGCGGTTGACCATCGTGCACGTCGGGTCGCGCAGCGCGGCTTGCACCGCCTCTTGCAGCTCGTTGCCGGCGAAGCGCGCGTCGTCGGCGCGGAACACCAGACCCTGCATGCGGCGGTAGCCCGGCACCAGGGTCAGCCCCTCGGTCAGCAACGGGCGGTTGTATTCGCCGCTGGCGGGGTCCATCAGGTGCACGCTGGCGATGTCGCACTCGCCGCGCTGCGCCGCCTTCAGCCCGCCCATGCTGCCGACGGTGAGCAGCTTCGGCCGGATGCCCTGGCGGATCAGCCGGCCGACCAGCGCATCGAGCCCGACGCAGTGGCTGCCGATGATCACCAGGTCGGCCGGTTCGAGCCCCTGGCCCAGCAACTGAACCGGCAGCTCGGTGCCGGGGTCGACGATCTCGGTGTGCTGGTCGATGGTGATGAAGCCGTCGGCGCCGCTGAAGGTGGTGACCGACCCCGAGCCCTTGCCCATCGGGTACGCGCGCAGGCCGTCGTCGCCTTGCACCAGGCCGACCAGCAGGTACTCGGTGCGCCCGCGCTCGGAGTTCACCCGCATCGGCAGCGTCGCGTTCACCGTCCGCCGGCGCTCGGGTGGCAGGCCGGCGAAGGCGCGAATCACCGGCGCGACGAACTCGTGGAAAGTGAAGATCGCCGAGGTCGGAAACCCCGGCAGGATGACCACCGGCTTGCCGCGGCTCACCGCCATGCAGATCGGTTTGCCGGGCTTGAGCGCGACGCCGTGCGCGACGATGCCCGGGTCGCCGAGCCGGCTGGCCACGCGGTACGAGAGGTCGCCCGCGCCCTTGGAGGTGCCGCCCGACAGCAGCACGGCGTCGCACTGCAGCGCGGCGGTCAACGCGGCGTTCAACGCGCGCTCGTCGTCGCGAACGACGCCCAGGTGCACCGGCTCGCCACCGAGTTCGGCGACCGCGGCGCCGATGATCGCCGCGTTGGAGTCGTACACCGCACCCAGCGGCAGCGGCGCGCCCGGCGGCACGATCTCGTCGCCGGTGGAGAGAATCGCCACGCGCGGCCGGCGGAACACCGGTACCTCGGCCACGCCGATCGCCGCCAGCACGCCGATCTCGCGCGAGGTCAGTTGCTGCCCCGCGCGCAACACGGTTTCGCCGCGCGCGATGTCGGTGCCGGCGTAGCTGACGTTGTCGCCCGCGGTCACCGCGCGCCCGACCTCCACCACCTTCGCGCCATTGTCGGCCACGACCTCGGTGTGCTCGATCATCACCACCGCGTCGGCACCGCGCGGCACCATCGCCCCGGTGGCGATCGCGCTGGCACGGCCCGGCTGCACCGCCTGCTCGGGCACCACGCCGGGCGTCAGCACCTGCGCATTCATCGTCACGCGGCGCGGCGCCTCCTCGCTCGCGCCCGAGGTATCGGCTGCCTGCAGCGCGAAGCCGTCGACGTTGGAACGGTCGAACCCCGGCACGTCGAGGCTCGCGATCACGTCGTCGCTCAGCACGCGGCCCAGCGCGTCGGTCAGGCGGACAGTTTCGACGCCCAACGGTTCGAGCTTGAGGTGTCGGCGAAAGCGCTCGGCCGCCTCGTCGCGCGTGAGCACGGTGAGGAACTGCGTCTGCCGGCCGTCGGCCGGCGCGCTGGGTCGTGGATCGGCTTCGGCCATGCGCATCAGACGGCGTCGTAGAGGAACACGTCGACCTCGCTGCCGACCGCGTGGCCTTCGCTGGCAGCGGGCACGACGACGAAGCCGTCGGCGCGCGTGGTCGACGACAGCGCCGACGCGCCGCTCAACGCCAGCGGCTCGACCTCGCCGTCGCGCAGCCGCACGCGGCAGTAGTCGACGCGACCGATGGCCGACGCGATCTTGCGCGCGACGCGCGCGCGTCGCAGCGCGTACGGCCACTGCGCCGGCAGACCGCCGCGCAGGCGGATCGCGCGACCGGCGAAGAAGTCGTACGCGCACAGGCACGACACCGGGTTGCCCGGCAGCAGGAACACCAGCACGTCGCCGATGCGGCCCATCCCCGCCGGGCTCGACGGCCGCATCGCGACGCCGTGCACCGCCAGTTCGCCGGCCTGCGCGAGCAGGCGCGGCGCGTGGTCCTCGCTGCCGACGCTCGAGCCACCCGATACCAGCACCACGTCGGCGCCCGGCGCCGTGAGGGCAGCGGCAATGCGCTGCGGGTCGTCGCCGGTGCGTCGATGCGCCTCGAGCGCCGCGCCGTCGCGCACGAGCAGCGAGCGCAGCATCGCCGAATTGGCGTCGTAGATGGCGTACAGGCCCTTCGGATCGCCGGGGGCGACCAGTTCGTCGCCGGTGACGACCACGCGAACGCGCGGCCGGCGGATCACCTCGACCGCGGGCAGGCCCAGCGACGCGAGCACGCCGAGGTCCTGCGGTCGCAGGCGGCGGCCCGCGGCCAGCACCGCGGCGCCGCGCGCGATGTCCTCGCCGACGCGCCCGACGTGCTTGCCGGGGCCGAACGCCATCGTGACCTCGACGCCTTGCGGCGACTCGCGCGCGTATTCGGCCGGCACCACTGCGTCGGCGCCGGCCGGCAGCGGCGCACCGGTCATGATGCGAACCGCTTCGCCCGCACCGACGCGGCCTTCGAAGGGTGCTCCGGGCAGCACGCGGCCCACCAAGCGAAAGGTCAGCGGGTTGTACTCGCCGGCGCCGACGGTCTCGTCGCCGCGCACCGCGTAGCCGTCCATCGCCGCGCGGTCGAAGGCCGGCACGTCGAGCGTGGCGGTCACGTCGCGCGCCAGCACGCGACCCGCGGCGTCGTCGATCGGCACCGTTTCGGCGCCGAGCGCCACCGCGTGGCGGTCGATCCAGCGCCACGCCTCCTCGACCTCGCTGCGGCGGCTGAAGCCGCGCATGCGAACGTCGCGCGTGTCGCCTGAGGTTGCGGGCAAGGTGTCGGCCATGCCGCTAGCTTGCCAGAGTCGACGCCGCCTCGCGCGGGCAAGGTCGGACGCGCAGCGCACCGCCGCGATGAGGGGCCGCCGCTTGGCCGCCGGCGGGCGCCGCCAAAGCGGGCGGCCCCCGCCAAGGCAACTCAGCGCCGCACCTCGTACACGATGTTGAACGCCGTCTCGGTGGCGCGGCGAAAGTGGGTGAAGCCGGCCTGGCGGAACACCTCTTCGAGCCGCTTGGGCCCGGCCTGGGCGCCGAGCACCATCTTGCCGCCCTCGGAGATCGCGTGCGCGCAGCACATCAGGGTCGAACCGGCGTAGTAGAGCCGGCCCATCAGCGACAGGTCGTGCTCGATCGCCAATCCTGTCGACGAGATGATCAAACGCTCATCGCTCGCCGAGCGCACCTTCAAGCGCCGCCTCACCCACGCCAGCGGCATGGCGCCGATCGCCTACGCGCAGCGCCTGCGCATCGACCCCGAGTTCGCGCCTGCGTAGCCGCTGCGGCGCCGCAAGCTCAGCCGCGGGTCGCAGCCGGCGGCAGCTAAGATGCGCACGCAACCCGCAGCCGACACGGCTGCCGCAGCACCGGGTCGCCCACGAGGCGAACCCCGGAACGCACAGCACGGAGGTCACGCAGTGAACAAACGCGAACCCTTGCGCCTGCACGTCCCCGAGCCCACGGGTCGCCCGGGTCGCGAGACCGACTTCTCCTACCTGCGCCTGTCGCCGGCCGGTGCGGCGCGGCGCCCGCCGGTTGACGTGACGCCGTTCGACACCGCCGATCTGGCGTACTCGCTGGTGCGCGTGCTCGACGACGACGGCCGCGCCGTCGGCCCGTGGGCGCCCGAGGTCGGCGCCGACGTGCTGCGCCGCGGCCTGCGGGCGATGATCCGCACCCGCATCTTCGACGCCCGCATGCTGACGGCGCAGCGCCAGAAGAAGATCTCGTTCTACATGCAGTGCCTCGGCGAAGAGGCGATCGGCTGCGCGCACGCGCTGGCGCTCGAGCCGGGCGACATGTGCTTCCCCACCTACCGCCAGCAAGGCCTGCTGCTGGCGCGCGACGACGTGTCGATGGTCGACATGATGTGCCAGCTGATGTCGAACCAGCGCGATCCGGTGCGCGGCCGCCAGTTGCCGGTGATGTACTCGTACAAGCGCCACGGCTTCTTCAGCATCTCGGGCAACCTGGCCACGCAGTTCATCCAGGCGGTGGGCTGGGGCATGGCCTCGGCGATCAAGGGCGACACCAAGATCGCCTCGGCGTGGATCGGCGACGGCGCCACCGCCGAGGCCGACTTCCACACCGCGCTCACCTTCGCGCACGTGTACCGTGCGCCGGTGATCCTGAACGTGGTCAACAACCAGTGGGCGATCTCGATGTTCCAGGCCATCGCCGGCGGCGAGGCCACCACCTTCGCCGCGCGCGGCCTCGGCTGCGGCATCGCCAGCCTGCGCGTCGACGGCAACGACTTTCTCGCCGTGCTCGCGGCATCGCGCTGGGCCGCCGAGCGCGCGCGCTCGAACCTCGGGCCGACGCTGATCGAGTGGATCAGCTACCGCGCCGGCGCGCACTCGACCTCCGATGATCCGTCGCGCTACCGGCCGGCCGACGACTGGCAGCACTTTCCGCTCGGCGATCCGATTCAGCGCTTGAAGCAGCACCTGATCGCGATCGGCCAGTGGAGCGAGGCCGACCACGAGGCCGCCACCAAGGAGCTGGAGGCCGAGGTGCTGGCCGCGCAGAAGGAGGCCGAGCGCTACGGCACGCTGCTCGACGGCCACATCCCGCCGCTGCAATCGATGTTCGAAGACGTCTATAAGACGATGCCGCCGCACCTGCACGATCAACTGCGCCAGGCGGGGGGAGCGTGAGCGTGGCGACGATGACGATGATCCAGGCCCTGCGCTCGGCGATGGACGTGATGCTCGGGCGCGACCCCGACGTGGTGGTGTTCGGCGAAGACGTCGGCTACTTCGGCGGCGTGTTCCGCTGCACCGAGGGCCTGCAGGCCAGGCACGGCACGTCGCGCGTGTTCGACACGCCGATCTCCGAAGGCGGCATCGTCGGCATCGCGGTCGGCATGGCGGCCTACGGCCTGCGGCCGGTGGCCGAGATCCAGTTCGCCGACTACTTCTATCCGGCCTCCGACCAGATCGTGTCGGAGGCCGCGCGGCTGCGCTACCGCTCGGTCAATGACTTCTCGGCGCCGCTGACGATCCGCATGCCGTGCGGCGGCGGCATCTACGGCGGCCAGACGCACAGCCAGAGCCCCGAGGCGCTGTTCACCCACGTGTGCGGCATCCGCACCGTGCTGCCGAGCAACCCGTACGACGCCAAGGGCCTGCTGATCGCCTCGATCGAGAGCGACGACCCGGTGATCTTCCTGGAACCCAAGCGGCTGTACAACGGCCCGTTCGACGGCCACCACGATCGGCCGCTGGTGCCGTGGTCCAAACACCGGCTCGGCGAGGTGCCCGAGGGTCACTACCGCGTGCCGCTCGAATCGGCTGCGGTGTTCCGCGCCGGCAGCGCGGTCACCATCCTCACCTACGGCACGATGGTGTTCGTGAGCGAGGCGGCGGCGAACGAAACCGGCATCGACGCCGAAATCATCGACCTGCGCAGCCTGTGGCCGCTCGATCTGCCGACGATCGTCGAGTCGGTCAAGAAGACCGGCCACTGCGTGATCGTTCACGAGGCCACGCGCACCAGCGGCTTCGGTGCCGAACTCGCCGCGCTGGTGCAGGAGCACTGCTTCTATCACCTGGAGGCGCCGATCGAGCGCGTCACCGGCTGGGACACGCCGTACCCGCACGCGCTCGAGTGGGCCTACTTCCCAGGCCCCGAGCGAGTGGGCGCAGCGCTGAAGCGCGTGACGGAGGCATAGCAAATGGCCGTCCGCACGATCAAGGTGCCCGACATCGGCGAAGGCATCGCCGAGGTCGAAGTCGTGGCCTGGCACGTCAAACCCGGCGATCGAGTGGCCGAGGATCAGAACCTCGCCGAGGTGATGACCGACAAGGCCGCGGTCGAAGTGCCGTCGCCGGTGGCCGGCACGGTGGTCGCGCTCGGCGGCGAGGTGGGGCAGATGCTCGCGGTGGGCGGCGAGCTGGTCCGCATCGACGTCGGTGGTGGTGCCGAAGTGCCGGCGGTCGCCGCACCGCCGGCCGCGCCGGCAGCCGAGCCTGTCGCGGCGCCTGCTGTCGCACCCACACCGCCCGCGCCGAGCACAGGCGCTGCTGCACCCACGCGGCCGATGGCCACCGTGACGCCGCAGGCTCAGGTGCCGCAGATGCCGCAGCTGCCGGCACGGGCCTTCGCGCCGGCCGACGCGGCGCCCATGCGCAGCGCCGAGGGGCCCGGCACCGACCGGCCGATCGCGTCGCCGTCGGTGCGGCGCCGCGCGTGGGAACTCGGTGTCGACCTCGGTGCCGTGGTCGCCACCGGGCCGGCCGGACGCGTGACGCATGCCGACGTCGAGGCCCGCGCGGCGTCGCACCCTGCGGCGCCCACGCGACCGGTCGCCATGCCCCTGGCGCCACCGCCCGCGCCCGCCGCGGCGCCCAGCGTGGCGCCGACCGCGCCGACCGCACCGCCCACCGTGGCGCTGCGCACGAGTGTCGAGCCCGCGGCGCCGCAGCGCGCCGCAGCGCCGGCGGCCCGCAGCGAGCGCAACGACGAAGAGAAGATCCCGGTCATCGGCCTGCGCCGGCGCATCGCGGTCAAGATGCAGGAGTCCAAGCGGCGCATTCCACACTACTCGTACGTCGAGGAGGTCGACGTCACCGAGGTCGAGGCGCTGCGCGCGCAGCTCAACGCCAAGTGGGGCGAGCAGCGCCCTCGCCTGACGCTGCTGCCGCTGCTGGTGCGCGCCATCGTGTTGGCCGTGCGCGAGCACCCGGTGGTCAACGCGCGCTTCGACGACGAGGTCGGGGTCATCACGCGCTACGGCGCGGTGCACCTGGGCATCGCGACGCAGACGCCCAGCGGCCTGCTGGTGCCGGTGCTGACGCACGCCGAGGCGCGCGATCTGTGGTCCACCGCGGCCGAAGTGGCACGCCTGGCCGAGGTGGCGCGCGCGGGCCGCGCGACGCGCACCGAGCTGAGCGGCTCGACCCTCACCATCACCAGCCTCGGCGCGCTCGGCGGCATCGCCACCACGCCGGTGATCAACCACCCCGAGGTGGCGATCGTCGGCGTCAACCGCATCGTCGAGCGGCCGATGCTGCGCGGCGGCCTGGTCGTGGCGCGGCAACTGATGAACCTGTCGTCGTCGTTCGACCACCGCGTGGTCGACGGCATCGACGCGGCACGCTTCGTCCAGAGCGTGCGCGGCTACCTCGAGAGCCCGGCGACGATGTTCGTCGAGTAGCCGCGCCTGCGACCGTTCCGCTCAACCCAACCACTGGCGCAACAGAGCGAACACCTCGGCGCTCGACAGCAGGTCGAGATGACCCGTGTCGTACACCACGGCCTGGCGGTCGGCGGCAAACTCCAGGTGGCGATCGGCCGCGGTGTGTCGACCCAGCGCGCTGGACACCGGCACCAAGCCGTCGCCCAGCAGCTTGCCCTTGATGCTGGTGCTGGCCGCGCCCAGGCTGCCGGCAATCGCGAAACAGCGCGGCCCCGACGGCAACTCCACCGGCTCGCCCTGCAGCGTGTCGCCATCGCGCGGCCGGCCGCTGACGATGTTGCCCAGGCGCATGTCGTTGACGCCCGCGCTGCGCAGCTTGCTCAGCCGCGCCAGCGGCGCCGCATACGGCATCGCGCCGAGCAGCAGGTCGACCCCATGCCCCATCTGCTCCAGCGGCGCCCCCTGGTGCGGCGTGCCCAGGCACACCAGGGTGTCGGTGCGCGCCGGCCAGCGCAGGCCGCCGCGCTGGATCAGCGCGCTGTGGTGCAGCGCGCTGCGCGCCACCAGGCCGCCCATGCTGTGTCCGAGCAGGGCCAGCCGTTCGATCGGCACGGGCCACGCGTCGAGCAGCCGCTCCATCAACGGCGCCAGGATGCGGCCGTTGGTCGAGACACTCAGGCCGCTGTTGTAGTGCAGGTAGACCGGCGTGTAGCCCAGATCGCGCGCCAGCGCCTCGCCATGGTCGTGGCCCGCGCGTTGCCATTGCAGATCGTTCATGCACAGGCCGTGCAGGAGCACCAGCAGCTTGGGCGTCGCCGCGGGCAGGCGCTGGCGCATCGCGAAGCGATCGAGCACCAACGCGTGGCCCGCGTGGCGAAACGCCATCGAGATCGCCAGCGGGTTGTCGGTGGCGGCCAGGTGGTCGCCCAGCACGCCGTTGAGCGCAGCCAGCACAGCCTCGCGCTCCGCATGGGGCAGTTCGCGCGCGCCGTGCGACGTCAAGGCAGGGCCGAGCCAGCCGAGCAACGCCTCGGCGCTGCCGCCCACCACCCGCGTGACACCGCGCACCGCGTCGTACACCAGGCCCGTGAGGCCGCGCGTGTGCTCTGCGGGCGGCGCCGCGCCCGGCAGGCGCGGCAAGGCCACGATTCGCGCGTGAATCGCCTCCACCAGGCTGGTGAGCCCGGCCACCGCATCGGTCGTGAGACGCGCGGCGCCGCGCAGGTCGGCAGCTTGCAGCAGCGGTTGGGTCATGGGCGAGTGTGACAGCTTCCCGGAGACCGCAGGGGAGCATGTCGATCCGTACCGCCACCGTCCGGCGATAGGGCGCGAAGCGAGAGCGACCCGCAAGCGGGCGCGAGCCCCCGCGTCAGTCACGCCGGGTACTCGGCCGCCAGAAAGCGCAGCAGCGCCGCGTTCACCTCGGCCGGCCGCTCCTGCTGGATCCAGTGCCCGGCGCCTTCGATCAGCACCCTCTGGCGCAGGTTGGGCACGCCGTCGGGCAGCGTGTCCAGGGCCTTTCGCCCCATCGGCGTGGCGATCACGCCGTCGCGCGTGCCGGCGATGAACAGCGCCGGGGGTTGCACGCTGGCACCCTGGAACGGCGCCAGCAGCGCCCAGTTGCGATCGAGGTTGCGGTACCAGTTGAACGGCCCGCGCAGGCCATTCTTGCGGAACGCCGCCGCGAACACCTCGACGTCGGCTTCGGTCAGCCAGGCGGGCAACGTGGCCGGGTCGGGCACGCGATCGAGGAAGCCTTCGCCCGGCGGCACGTTGAGCCCCGCCGCGCCACCGCGCGGCGCATCGCCCGAGCCGCCGACCAGCACCTTGCGCATCGCCTGAGCGATGTCGCGCTCGAACTCGGCTTCGGGCACGCCTTCGCGGTTGAAGTAGAACCAATAGAAGTTGTCGAGCCCGGCCGCCTTCAGCAGCGCCAGCGGCGGCGCCACGGGGTTGCGCGGCCGATGCGGCACGCTCATCGCCACCACCGCGCCGAACAGATCGGGGCGCATCAGCGCGGCGCACCAGGCCACGTTGGCTCCCCAGTCGTGCCCGACGATGCAGGTTCGGTGCTCGCCCAGCGCCGCGACCAGCGCGACCATGTCGCCCACCAGATCGGTGATCGCATAGGCGCCGATGTCGTGCGGCACCGAGCTGCCGCCATAGCCGCGCATGTCGGGCGCCACCGCGTGGTAGCCGGCCGCGGCCAGCGCCGGAAGCTGGTGGCGCCACGAATGCGCCAGCTCGGGCCAGCCGTGGCACAGCAGCACCAGCGGGCCGACGCCCTGCTCGGTGATGCGCAGCGTGATGCCGTTGGCGGCGACGGAGCGGCTGGTTGCGACGGTGCTCATGGCGGATCTCCTCGTCCGCGCATGATGCTATGAACCAGCCCGTCGCTGCCTCTCACTCATGCGCCGAGCAACACGAGTCGCCGTGCGCCTGCGGCTGCGGCGCATAGCGGTCGTGGTGGCGCACCCACTCCATCTTGTGCGGCACGTCGCGCTCGCCGCGACCCTCGGGCACCAGGTCGAGCAGGCTGTAGGTGCCCATCATCGCCTCGACGCCGCGCCCGTAGGTCGAGTAGGTGTGGAACACGCGGCCTGCGTCGTCCTTGCAGAACACGCTGATCCCGGGCGCCTCG
The DNA here is from genome assembly GCA_036280035.1 of Burkholderiaceae bacterium. GTDB lineage: Bacteria > Pseudomonadota > Gammaproteobacteria > Burkholderiales > Burkholderiaceae_C > JAEUPI01. The sequence continues at coordinate 11,460 of DASURM010000255.1, forward strand.
CCGGCCGGGAACGACTGCCTCGTGTAGTTGTAGGTCACCTCGCCGCTGGCCAGCTCGTCGGGCGTGAACGAGACGCCGAAGTCGTGGTTGAAGTCGCTGCCGAACGACGACACCCACTTGAAGCGCCAGCCCATGCGTTGCCGGAAGCGCTCGATCTCGCCCAGCGGTGCACGCGAGATCGCCACCAGCGTGACCTGGCGCTGCGCGAGGTGGACGGTCATGCCGTCGCTGTGGTCGGCCATGAACGAGCAGCTCGGGCAGCCCTGCTCCCAGCCCGGTCCGAACATGAAGTGCTGCACCAGCAGCTGGCGGCGCCCTTCGAACAGCTCGGCCAGCGTGCGCGTGCCTTCGGGCGCGCCGAACACGTAGGGCTTGTCGATGCGCACCCACGGCAACGCGCGGCGCTGGCGGGCGACCTGGTCGCGCAGATGCGTCAGTTCCTTCTCGTGCGCCAGCAGCGCCTTGCGCTCGGCGAGCAATTGCTGCGCCGAGACGACGGCGTGATTCGAGGTGTCACTCAGCAGGGTATCCATGGTCCGTGCTCCTGAAGTCGAAGAATCGTGGGGGGCGGCGCGCTTCATCGTTGCGCCGGCTTCCTCGGGCGTCGCACCGCGCGCACCTTGCCGCTCTCGCCGCCGCCGCAATAGAAGAGCCCGGCGCCGTCGGACTCGATGCCGCTGATGCCGGTGCCGCTCGGCATCTCGATGCGCTCGAGCACGGCGCCGCTGTGCGCATCGACGTGGCGGATCTCGCTCTCGTCGCCCTCCCACGTGGCGTGCCACAGTTCGCCGTCGACCCAGGTGACGCCGGTGACGAAGCGGTTGGACTCGATGGTGCGCAGGATCGCGCCGGTCGCGGGGTCGATGCGGTAGATCCTGCGCTCGCGGTAGTGCCCCACCCACAGGCTGCCGTCGGCCCACGCGAGGCCCGAGTCGCCGCCGCCGGCCGGCGCCGGGATCGACGCCACCACGTCGCCGCTGGCGGGATCGATCTTGTCGATGCGTGCCTCGGCGATCTGGTAGAGGTGCTTGCCGTCGAACGCGGTGCCGGCGTCGCAGGGGTGATCGAGCGTGGCCACCGGCTCGCCGCTTTGCGGATCGAAGGCGATCAGCTTCGGCCCGGTGGCGGCCCACACGCGCCGGCCATCGTGGGTGACGCCGTTGACGCGCTCGGCGCCGGGGAAGGGACCGTACTCGCGCACGATCTCCGCGGCCTGCGCTGCAGCGTGCCTTGTTGTTGCCGTGTTCATCGTCTGACTCCTTCGGCGCGTACCGGCGCCGTCGCAGCCAATCTACGTCAGCGGCAGCGCGGCGGGGAGTAACAGAACAGTCGTGAATCCGGTCAACGGCGGCGCCAGCCAGCGCTGAGCGCGGGCGCGGCCGATCGAGCGTACGCGTTGCGCGGCCTGCAGCTCGACCAGCGCGCGCTGCACCGTGCGCTGACTCTCGTCGAGCGCCATCGCAAGGGCCGAGGTCGACCACGCCGCACCGTCGGCCAGCAGCGCCAGCAGCGAAGCCTGGTCGCCGTCGAGCGGCGGCATGACGACTGCGACGCCGCGCCCGCCCAGCGGCGCCAGCGCAAAGCCGCGCGGCGTCGCCTCGATGCGCGCCAGCGGTTTCGCCAGTGCGCGCAGGCGGCCGATCTCGACGCGCAGGCGCGCGCGGTGCGTCTCGTCGGGCACGCGCATGCGAAACGCACGCGCGATCAGCGCATTGCGTTCGGCGTCGGCGGGCCACGCCTGCGCCAGCGCGCGCGCCAGCACGAACAGGATCGGCCGGCGCGCCAGCGGCAGCCACGCGTTGCCGGCGCGCAGGCCGCGGCGCACGCCGTCGAGCATCAGCATGTCCGCGTCGTTGGCCAGCGCCTCCACCTCGTCGAGGCGCAGCGGCTGTTCGCCGCCGCCCGCATGGAGGCGCCGCGCCGCGGGGCGATCGAGCGCCGCACGCACATCGGCCACCTCGGCGATCAGCGCCGGCACCCCTGCGCGACGCGCCGCTTCGGAAGCACGTGCCAGCGCCGCGCGCGCCGGCGCCGTGCGCAGCGTGCGCAGCGCCAGCTCGGCCGCAGCCAGCTCGGCCACCGCGGACAGCGCAGGCGGCAGGCTACCCGCATCGCGCAAGCGATCGTGCAGCGGAGCCAGCTCAGCAGCAGCCTGCGCGAGCCGACCGAGCAACTGCAGACGGCGCACCGCGATCAGCCGCGCGTGCAGCGCGTTGGCGCGGTCGCCGCGCGCGTCCAGCGTCGCCGCTGCAGCCGCCAGCGCGCGCGGCGAACCGGCCAGCTCGCGCATCGCCAGCGCCACCTCGGCCTCGGCAACGATGCAGCGCGCGCGTGCCAGCGCCTCGTGGCGCCCGAAGCCGCGCGCGGCGCGCCGCAGCAGCTCGCGCGCACGCGCGTGCTCGCCGAGCTGCGCCATCGCGATGCCGCGCAGCGCGAGCGCCGGCGGGTCGTCGCGCAGGCTCACGCGCTTGAGCGCACCGATCGCGTCGCCGGCGCTCAACGCCCGCGCGGCGGCGGCGACCATCGAGTCCATCGGCGCAGGTTACCGCGGCGGCGTTACGCTGCGGGCTTCGGCGCGCCCGACCATGGGCGCGCTCCTCGCGTTGGAGATTCGTCATGCCGTCGTTGCGTCGCGCACTCCCGCTGCTGCTGGCCGCCGCGCTGCTGGCGGCCTGCGGCACGCAGGTCGTCAACCCCGTCACCGGCAAGACCGAGCGCACGGTGATGGACGAGCAGGCCGAGGTCGCCGAAGGTGCCAAGGCGCACCAGGAGGTGCTCGCGGAGTACGGCGCCTACGACGACCCCAAGGTGCAGGCCTACGTCGACGGCCTCGGCCAGCGGCTTTCCAAACAGTCGCACCGCGCCAGCCTGAAATGGACCTTCACGGTGCTCGACAGCCCGGAGATCAACGCCTTCGCGCTGCCCGGCGGCTACGTGTACGTGACGCGCGGCATCATGGCCTACCTCGACAGCGAGGCCGAGCTGGCCGGCGTGATGGGCCACGAGATCGGCCACGTCACCGCACGCCACGGTGCGCAGCGCGCCACCCGCCAGCAAACGGCGGGCATCGGGGTCATCGCCGCCACCGTGCTCGGCGCGGTGATCGAGGCCGCCGGCGTGCCCGGCGCCACCGACCTCGCGAGCCAGGCGTCGCAGTCGGCGGCCGCGGGCTACATCGCGTCGTACAGCCGCGATCAGGAGTCGCAGGCCGACGAGTTGGGCGCCGAATACCTGGCGCGCAACCACTACGACCCGCAGAACATGGTCGACGTGATCGAGGTGCTGAAGAACCAGGAGCAGTTCGCGATCGACGCCGCCAAGGCCGAGGGCAAGCCCGCGCCGTCGGGCGGCGGCTGGCTGGCCTCGCATCCGGCCAACGACCAGCGGCTGGCCGACATCAAGGCGTTTGCCGCGAAGTACAAGGGCCAGGCCGGCTATGCCGACAACGGCCGCGCGCGCTACCTGCAGGCGATCGACGGCATGGTCTTCGGCGACAGCCCCGCGCAGGGCTTGGTGCGCGGGCGCAGCTTCTATCACGAGAGCCTGGGCGTTGCGCTCACCGCGCCGGAAGGCTGGGCGGTGCAGAACACCGCCGAGGCGGTGCTGCTCGTCGATGGCGCCAAGGATGCGGGCCTGATCGTCCGCATGGTGCCGGCCAAGGCCGGCAAGACGCACGGCGAAGTGATCCGCAACGTCTTCAAGCCCACCGACGGCCGCACCGAAGCACGCAGCCTGCACGGCCTGGCCGCCACCCACTTCAGCGGCACCGTGCGCAACCAGCAGGGGCAGAGTCGCCCCGCGACCTTCACGCTCGTCACCGGCCCGGGCGAACGCAACTATCTGCTGCAGTACGCGGCCAAGGACGCGGCGGCGATGCAGCGCGCCGCGGCCGGGCTGAGAGAGGCCGAGGCGTCGTTTCGCGCGCTGACGGCGGCCGATCGCGCCGCGGCGCGGGCGTGGCGCGTCGACACGGTGCCCTACCCGCGCGGCGGCTTCGCCGAGCTGGCTCGCGCCTCGCCGCTGCCGCAGCGCGCCGAGGCGCAACTGCGGTTGATCAACGGCGTCTATGGTGGCGGCGCGGAGCCGAAGCCGGGGCAGGCGGTGAAGGTGGTGCGCTGAGCCGCGCGTTCACTACACTGCGTCGATGCACGATGACGCGCCCTCGCCGATCGGCCCCGAGCAGGCGGCGCTGATCGGCCGCCGCGTCTCGATCATCGTGGGCAGCCGCGATGCCCGGCTGCAGCCGCACCTGATGCGCGCGATGGGCTGCAGACTGTCGGCCGATCGGCGTCGTGCCACGCTGCTGCTGCCGCACAGCGGCAGCGGCCAGGTGCTCGACGATCTGCGCGACAACGGCTGCATCGCGGTGGTGTTCAGCGAGCCGACGAGCAACCGCACGGTGCAGCTCAAGGGTCGCGACGCGGCCGTCGCGGCGTGCGAGCCCGACGATGCCGAGCTGGCCGAGCGCTACGTGCAAGGCTTCATCGCCGAGATCGGCCAGCTCGGCTTTGCCGCCGAGGTGGCACGCACCATCTTCAGCCGCCAGGACACGCTGCTGGCGGTGCACTTCACGATCGCCGAGGCTTTCGAGCAGACGCCGGGGCCCGCCGCCGGCGAGCCGCTGGCGCGACCTGAACGCTAACCCGCACGACCGTGGACGCACTCGACCTCGATGCGATCAGGCCGTGCCTGGAAGGCGCTATCCCCGGCGTGATGTCGACCTGCGCGAGCGACGGCATGCCCAACGTCACCTACATCTCGCAGGTCGAGTACGTCGATGCGCGGCACCTCGCGCTGTCGTTCCAGTTCTTCAACAAGACGCGGCGCAACGTGCTGGCCAACCCGGTGACCGAGCTGCTGGTGATCCACCCGGTGCACGGCGCGATGTACCGCATCGCCGCGCGCTACCTGCGCACCGAGGCCGAAGGCGCGCTGTTCGAGCGCATGAAGGCCAAACTCGCGGGCATCGCGTCGCATACCGGCATGAGCGGCGTCTTCAAGCTGCGCGGCGCCGACCTCTACGCAGTGGATCGCGTCGAGCAGGTCGTGGCCCCTGGCCGCGCCGATCCGCGCGGCGGGAACCGCCTGTCGGCGCTGCGCCGCGCGTCGCAGCGAGTGGCCGGCGCGAGCGACGTCGACGCCCTCTTCGAGCGCACGCTCGACGGCGTGGTCGACGAGTTCGGCGTCGGTCACGCGATGCTGCTGATGCTCGACGCCGCGGCGCAGCGGCTGTACACGGTGGCCAGCCGCGGCTACGGCCGCTCGGGCGCGGGCTCGGAGATCCCGCTCGGCGAAGGCGTGGTCGGCGTGGCCGCCCGCATGGCCACGCCGATCCGCATCAACCACGCGACGCTCGAGTACGCCTACAGCCGCACGATGCGCGAGGGGGTCGCCGGCCACATGCTCGAACGCGAGATCCCGCTGCCGGGCCTGGCGGAACCCGGCAGCCAGCTCGCCGTGCCGTTGCTGTGCGGCGGCCAGTTGCTGGGCGCGTTGTTCGTCGAGAGCCCGCACGACATGCGCTTCGGCTGGGACGACGAAGACGCGCTGGTGGCGCTGTCGGCACAGGTGGCGGCGCAAATGACCGCGCTCGCTCGCGGCGCTCAGACCGGCGCAGACGCCGCGGACGACGAGGCGGCCGCGGTCGCCACCGAGTTGCGCGCCGCCGCGCCCACACCGGCAGCGCCGCTGCGCGTGCGCCACTACGACCACGACGACAGCGTCTTCCTCGACGACGACTACCTGATCAAGGGCGTGGCCGGAGCCGTGCTGTGGAAACTGCTGCGCGACCACGCGCAGCGGGGCCGCACCGAGTTCAGCAACCGCGAGCTGCGACTGGCGCCCGACATCCGGCTGCCCGAGGTCGGCGACAACCTCGAGGCGCGGCTGGTGCTGCTGACGAGGCGGCTGGTCGACCGCCAGGCGTGCTTGCGCCTCGAGAAGACCGGCCGCGGCCGCTTCCGCCTGTGCGTGGCGCGGCCGCTGGAGCTGCTGAACGTGCCGCGTTGACGCGGCCCGCGCTCGAGTAGATCCGGCTTTGCCGGGCTACTCGAACCCCTCGGGGGGCGGCGGCGTTTGCGCCGCCTGGGGGCGCGCTCTCGTCAGGCCGCAACAAGCTGCTCGGCCACGCCCAGCCCGAGATCGCGCAGCAGCCGCGCATGGTCGCGCGACGACAGCGTGCGCTGCGCAACGGCAAGCACGGCCGCGAAGGGTTCGGGCGGCATGCCCTGCCGCATCCCGCCGAGCATGGCCGCACGCTCGGGCGCGCTGAGCGCCGGCACGAACCAGTGCAGCGCCTCGAACATCTCGGCCGGCGGGATCGAGGCGACCAAGGCCTTCTCGATCGCCTCGAGCTCGGCGTCGCTGTAGGCGGCCCACAGCACGGCGTTGTGCGCGGTCTCCTCGACGTGCATGTGCTGGAAGTTGTCGGCGACGAACAGCGCCAGCGTGCGATACAGCCGGGCCAGCGCGGCGCCGCGTGCGTCGTCGCGGCAGTCGGCCACCAGCGCGGCAAGGTCGCGCAGGTCGGCAATCGCTTCGACGTGGTGCTCGTGCTCGCCGGTCACGCGGGCGGCGCTGCCCGGGCTTGCGCGTTCCAGCGCAGGATGCACGAACGCGTTCTCGTGCCCGAGGTGCGACTCGCACAGCGCCAGCAGCCGCGCCACCAGGTCGAGGGTGGCGCGCACCTCCCGGGCGTCGGCCGGGTCGGTGCTGCCGACCGTGCACAGCGTGCGGGTCATGAACAGGCGCAGCGCCTTGTGGATGGGCGCATAGAAGTCGCGGCGCCCTGCCGGCGCCTTTGCGCCGGGGTCGTCCGCGCGCGCCTGCTGGCCGGGTTGTACGGGGGTGTTCGTGGTGTCCATCGGGATCCTCGAGGTTGGGGGGTCGCCTGCCGACAGTGGCAGCGGCTTGGCGGCACTGTAGAAAGCACGAGAAGCGGCCGCTCTTAAGAACACCCTCAGCGGACCTTAAAGACTCCGTCACGGGATTACGACTGAAACGCAGGGGTCGCGGCTGAGGCATCGCATCGGCGATGGTCTCGCGCGCCGCGCGTGGGCATCCCGGCGGGCCTCGACTCGGCGTCGAGCCGCCAGCTTCTAAGATGCGGGCGTTTGCAACGAGCCGACACCATGCCCAAACCCGCCAAGCCCGCGCCCACCGCCGCCGATGTCGATCGCGAGTTCCGCGCCCAGGTCGCACAGATGACCGCGGGACTCGCGCCGACCGCGTTCACCGCCGCCTGGGCCGACTGGGCGATGCACCTCGCGCTATCGCCGGCCCGGCGGCGCGAACTGCAAAGCCACGCGATGGTGCGCGCCAACGACACCTGGCTGTTCGCCGTGCATGCGGCCGCCGGCGCGCCGCGGTCGCCGGGCGAAGGCTTCAACGGCTCGGCCGACCGGCGCTTCGCGAGCGAGGCCTGGTCGCAGTTTCCGTTCAACGTCTACGCGCGGGCGTACCAGAACAGCGTCTCGCTGCTCAACGAGGCGGTGCGCGGCGTCAGCGGCGTCACCGACTACCACGGCCAGTTGCTCGAGTTCGCGGTGCGCCTGCTGCTCGATGCGGCGTCGCCGTCGAACTACCTGGCGTCGAACCCCGAGCTGCTGGCGCAGACCAAGGCCGAGCAGGGCCGGAACCTGGCGCGTGGCTTCAAGCATGCGGTCGAGGATCTCGCGCACACGCTCGAAGGCGCCGCGCCGGCGGGCACCGAGGCCTTCGAGGTCGGCAAGACGGTGGCCGTCACGCCGGGCAAGGTGGTGCTGCGCAACGAGCTGATCGAGCTGATCCAGTACGAACCGACGACCAAGAACGTGCACGCCGAGCCCGTGCTGATCGTGCCGGCGTGGATCATGAAGTACTACATCCTCGACCTGAGCCCGCGCAATTCGATGGTGAAGTACCTGGTCGACCAGGGCCACACCGTGTTCATGCTGTCGTGGCGCAACCCCGACGAGAAGGACCGCGACGTCGGCATGGACGACTACCTCGACCACGGCCTGTTCGCCGCGCTCGACGCGGTATGCGCCATCGTGCCCGGGAGCAAGGTGCACGCGGTGGGCTATTGCATCGGCGGCACGCTGCTCTCGATCGGCGCGGCCGCGCTGGCGCGCGAGCACGACCAGCGGCTGGCGTCGGTCTCGCTGTTCGCGGCGCAGACCGACTTTTCCGAGCCGGGCGAGCTGGCGTTCTTCATCAATCCGAGCCAGCTCGCGTTGCTCGAGGCGACCATGCACCGCAAGGGCGTGCTCGAGAGCCGGCAGATGTCCGGCGCCTTCGCGCTGCTGCGCGCGCAGGATCTGCTGTGGCGACCGCTGGTCACCAACTACCTCGAGGGCCGGCGCGACCCGATGATCGACCTGATGGCGTGGAACGCCGACGGCACGCGCATGCCCTGGAAGATGCACACGGAATACCTCGTCGGCCTCTACCTCAACAACGACCTCGCCCAGGGCCGCTTCAAGGTCGAGGGCGAGACCGTGAAGCTCGAGGACATCCGCGTGCCGATGTTCGTGGTCGGCACCGAGACCGACCACGTCGCACCCTGGAAGTCCGTCTACAAGGTGAGCGGGCTCACGACCTCGCCCGAATTCACGTTCCTGCTCACGAGCGGCGGCCACAACGCCGGCATCGTCAGCGGTCCGGTGCACCCGAAGCGCCGGCACCGCGTGCGCACGCAGTTGGGCGGCCAGGCGCCATTGCCGGCGGACGAATGGTTTGCGACCACTGAAGCGAAGCCCGGTTCGTGGTGGCCGACCTGGGCCGAGTGGCTCAAGGCGCACTCCTCGCCC
>DASURM010000256.1:0-4724 GCA_036280035.1 Burkholderiaceae bacterium
TCGGCGCCGGCGTCGAGCGCGGCCACCTTGTCGGCGGTGGCATCGCGCGCCGTGAGCACGATCACCGGCGTTGCGTCGCCGCGGGCACGCAGGGTTTTGAGCACCTCGACGCCGCCCTTTCGGGGCAGCCCGAGGTCGAGCAGCACGACGTCGAAGCGTTCGGTGGCGAGCACCGCGTCGGCGGCGCGGCCGTCGCGCACCCAGTCGGCGGCGAAGCCCTGGCGGCGCAGCGCCGCGCGCAGGCTCTCGCCGATCATCTCGTCGTCTTCGATCAACAGGCAGCGCACGAGATGGGAATGTAGCCCGATCGGCCGCCCGCCATCCGCGCGCGCCGTCGACGACCCCACCGACGAATGATCGGGCGGCCTCGTGCAACCGGCCGGCGGAATCGGCCGACAATCGCGCCTGCGTCGAACCCCGACGCGCAAGGGGATCGGAGCCGATGCAGTTCAGCCACTCGAGCGCCTTGTGGAGCGCGTTTCCCGAACTGGTGGCGGGCGTGGTGCGAGCCGACGGCATTCACGACCGCGTCGCAGTGACCGACGCGCTGGCGCGCCACACGGCACTGGCGCTCGCACGCCTCGAAGGCCGCACCGAGTCCGATCTGCCGGCGATCCAGGCGTGGCGCCGCACGTTCCAGCGCATGGGTCTCAAGCCCACGCAGTACCGCTGTGCCTCCGAGGCGCTGCTGCGCCGCCTGCGCAAGGAACGCGAGTTGCCGCATCTGCATCCGCTGGTGGACCTGTGCAACGCGATCTCGGTGGCGCATGCGATCCCGGTCGCCGCGCTCGACCTGGCGCAGGTGCAGGGCAACCTGCAGGTGCGCCACGCCGACGGCAGCGAGGACTACCTGTCGTTCGGCGGCGAGCACGAGACCCCGCAGCCGGGCGAAGTGGTCTTCATTGACGACGCGGGTCGCGCGCACGCGCGCCGCTGGACCAACCGGCAAAGTGCCCTGTCGGCGATCGGGCCGCAGAGCGCACGCGTGCTGATCGTGGCCGAGGCGCTGCACGAGCGCGCGGCCGATGACGTGCGCGAGCTGCTTGCCACGCTCGAGCGCGAGCTGCAAGCCATCTGGGGCGTGCCGACGCGCAGCGCGATGCTGTCGCGCGACGCGCCGGCGTTCGACCTCTGAGGGGCGTGCGCTGTGCTCACACGGTGGCCACCGGCGTCACGGGCGAGCCCACGGCGCCGGGCAACCGCAGCGGCGGCGCGGTGAGCAGGCAGCGGCTGCGGCCCTGCGCGCGCAGGTGCGCGGCGAGATCGTGCAGCCACCACAGCTCGCCCAGCGGCACGCCGAGCTTGAACAGGCAATGTTGGTGCAGCGGCAGCGCGGGGCGTTGTCCATCCTGCTCGCGCGCCGGGTAGTGCTCGACCGCGTAGTTGTCGGCGCACAGTGCGACGACGCCGCAGTCGGTGACCCAGTTCAGCAGCGCGTCGTCGCGGCCGTCGAGCGCCGGGCAGGCGTTGTTGAGAACCTCCATGTCGGGCTTGCGGTTCATGCCCAGCAGCAGCGTCGAGAAGCCGGTGTGCAGCAGCACGATGTCGCCGCGCTCGACCACCACCCTGTCGGCCTCGAGCACGCGCTGCAGCGTGGCGGCGTCGACGACGCGGCGCTCGTTGCCGAAGTGCGCGTGCAGATCGATCAGCACCGCGCGGCCCTGGATCGCCTTGAACGCGAAGTGCTCGATGCCCAGCGCCTCGGCGCACGACGGGCCGTCGCACGGGTCGCCGACGAAGCGGTAGTCGCTCGGCCCCAGGATGTGCTGGTGCGCGCGGTAGCCGTTGTAGTAGACCATCTCGGGCTTGCCGTCGCCGTCGGCGTCGAACCACGAGCCGACGTGCGCGAAGCTGTCCCACTGCGTGCTGTACTGCAGGCTCAGCAGCACCTGGTCGTCGCAGATCACGTCGGTGTTGCGCGGGTCGAGTTGACTGAGCGCGAAGTTGAGGTACGGCCTGCCGTGCAGGTTGGTCGGCTTGAGCTGCGGCGGCTTGCGCCGCAGGTTGAGGCTCGATTCGCCCGGAACGTCCAGCGGCAGGCTGAGGCAGAACGAAAGCCCCTCCTTCACCTCGGCCAGGCCCTGCAGCACCTTGTGCGGCGTCAGCAGGTTCAGGCGGCCGAGCTGATCGTCGGGGCCGAAGTCGCCCCAGGTCGAGCCCTCGGGGCGTTGCGTCCAGCGCGGGTTGGCGTTCATCGGCTTCCTTTCGGGCTCGCGGAGGCACGCCTGCTACGATGGCGTTGTCGAAGTTTTCCACAATCGGGCATTTCCATGGGCACCGTCAACTTCAGCATCCCCGATGACATCAAGCAGGCCTTCAACGAGGCCTTCGCCGGCCAGAACAAGAGCGCCGTCATCGCCGAGCTGATGCGCGAGGCGGTCGAGCGGGCGGCGCAGCGGCAGCGCAGCCGCTCGGCGATCGACCGCATCGTGCGCAGGCGCGCGGCCGCGCCGGTGCGCTCGGCCAAGCGGCTTCAGGCGGCGCGCGACAAGGGCCGGCCTTGAGGGTGGTCGCCGACGCCAGCGTCGCGTTGAAATGGTTCTTCCGCGATCGCGGCGCCGAGGGCGACACCGAGGCGGCGCTCGATCTGCTCGACGGCGTGCGCGACGGCGATGTCGAGCTGCTGCAGCCGCCGCATTTCGTGGCCGAGGTCGCGGCCGTGCTGGCCCGCGAGTTGCCGCAGGTTGCGCGCGCCAACCTGAATGACCTGCTCGACATCGAAATGCAGGTCGTCGAAGGCGCTGCGGTGTATGCGCGTGCGCTGACGCTCGCGATCCGACATCGCCAGCACGTGTTCGACACCCTGTACCACGCGATCGCGCTGGAGGCCGCCGCGACCTTGGTCACCGCCAACGACCGCTATTTCCGCCGTGCGCGCAGCGAGGGTCGGGTGCTGAGACTGGCGCAGTTCAAGCGGCCCGAATGAATGGCTGAACCCGAAGTACCGCCGGCAGCCGTCAGTTGAACGTCTTGCCTTCGTCGGCCAGTTGCTGCAGCAGCGGCGCCGGCTGCCACCAGGGCTCGGCGCCCGGCTCGGCGGCGAAGCGCCTCAGCGAGCGCACGACGTTGGGCAGGCCGACGATGTCGGCATGCAGCATCGGCCCGCCGCGGTGCTGCGGGAAGCCGTAGCCGTTGAGGTAGACGACGTCGATGTCACTGGCGCGCGTGGCGATTTTCTCCTGCAGGATGCGCGCGCCTTCGTTGACCAGCGCGAACACGCAGCGCTCGACCACCTCGTCGTCGCCGACCTTGCGCGCGACGATGCCGCGCTCCTTGCGGAACGACTCGATGATCGCGGTCACCACCGGGTCGGCGATGGGGTTGCGCTTGCCGGGCTCGTAGCGGTACCAGCCGGCACCGGTCTTCTGGCCGAAGCGGCCCTGCTCGCAGAGGGCATCGGCCACCACGCGCTGCGCCGCCGCCGGGTTCTCGGCCGCGCGACGCTTGCGCCCGGCCCAGCCGATGTCGAGGCCCGCGAGGTCGCCGACCCGAAACGGCCCCATCGCGAAGCCGAACTTTTCTAGCGCCTGGTCGACCTGCTGCGGCAGCGTGCCTTGCAGCAGCAGGCCGTTGGCCGCCGCGCCGTAGCGCGCCAGCATGCGGTTGCCGATAAAGCCGTCGCAGACGCCGGCGACGACGCCGATCTTCTTGATCGTCCTGGCCATCGCCATGCAGGTGGCCAGCACGTCGGGCGCGGTCTGCTCGCCGCGCACGATCTCGAGCAGGCGCATCACGTTGGCCGGGCTGAAGAAGTGCAGGCCGATCACGTCGCGCGGCCGCTTGGTGAAGCCGGCGATCGTGTTCAGGTTCAGCGCCGACGTGTTCGTCGCCAGGATGGCGCCGGGCTTGCACACTTCGTCGAGCGCATTGAACACCTGCTGCTTGACGGCGATGTCTTCGAACACCGCCTCGATCACCAGGTCGGCGTCCTTCATGGCGTCGTAGCCCAAGGTGGGCGTGATCAGCGCCATGCGCTCGCCGACCTGCGCCGCGGTGAGGCGGCCCTTCTTGGCCGTGTTGTCGTAGTTCTTGCGGATGGTGGCCAGCCCCTTGTCGAGTGCCTCTTGCTTCGTCTCCAGAATGACGACCGGAACGCCGGCGTTGGCGAAATTCATCGCGATGCCGCCGCCCATCGTGCCGGCGCCGACGATGCCGACCTTGCGGATCGGCCGCAGCGCAGTCCCGTCGGGCACGCCGTCGATCTTCGAGGCCGCGCGCTCGGCGGCGAAGATGTGGCGCAGCGCGCGCGACTGCGGCGTCGCCATCAGCGCCAGGAAGGCCTCGCGCTCCAGGCGCAGCCCTTCGTCGAACGGCTTGCTCACCGACCAGCCCACCGCCTCGACGCACTGCAGCGGCGCCGGGAAGTGCTTCGACGTCGCGCGCACCGTGTTGCGCGCGAACTGCACGAACGCTTCGGCCTGCGGGTCGCTCACTTTCGTGTCGCGCAGGCGCTTGCGCGGCAGCTTGTCGGCCACCACCTTGTCGGCCAGCGCGAGCGCGGCGGCCACCGGATCGCCGTCGACCACGTCGTCGAGCAGCGCGGTGCCTTTGAGCTTGGCCGCGGTCACGGTGGCACCCGAGACGATCATGTTCAGCGCCGCCTCCAGCGCGAGCGCGCGCGGCAGCCGCTGCGTGCCGCCGGCGCCGGGCAGCAGGCCGAGCTTGACTTCGGGCAGCGCGATCTGCGCGTCGGCCTTGGCCACGCGGTAGTGCGCACCGAGCGC
>DASURM010000257.1:0-16483 GCA_036280035.1 Burkholderiaceae bacterium
ATGGACGCGATCGGCATCCGCATGGTGCCGCTGGTGCGTCAGTGGCCCGAGCAGTTGAAGGCCTCGCGCGCCGGCAAGCTGATGATGTGGGGCGTGGGCTGGTCCGGCGGCCCCGACGGCGAATACTTCCTCGCGCTCGGCTACGGTCCGAACAAGGGGCAGGCCAACCATGCCCGGTTCGACCTGCCCGCGTTCAACGCCATCTACGAGCGCCAGCGCGTGCTGCCCGACGGGCTCGAGCGGGCCGCGCTGTTCGACCAGGCCAAGCGGCTGCTGGTGGCCTACATGCCGTACAAGGTGCACGTGCACCGCATCTGGACCGACCTCTGGCAGCCCTGGGTAGAGGGCTACGATCGCAACGTGTTCGTGCGCGAGTTCTGGAAGTACGTCGACGTCGACATGGACGAGCGCGCACGCAGGAGCAGGCGATGACGACGGCGCGCGACGCGCAGCGCCGGCGCCTGCTGCAAGCGGCGGCGGCCGCCGCGCTGCCCTTATCCTCCGTGGCGATCGGGCAGGAGCCGCCGCGCAAGGTGCTGCGGCTGTTGTTCAGTTCGGCCGAAACCAGCTTCGACCCGGCGCGCATCTCGGATCTGTACTCGCGCACGGTGACGGCGCACATCTTCGAGGCGCCGTATGCGTTCGACACGCTGGCCCAACCCACGCGCGTGCGGCCGCTGACCGCAGCGGGCATGCCCGAGGTATCGGACGATTTGCGCGTCTGGACGGTGCGCCTGCAGCCGGGCATCTACTACAGCGATGACCCGGTGTTCAAGGGCCGGCGGCGCGAGCTGGTGGCGCAGGACTACGTCTACGCGTTCCAGCGCGCCGTCGACCCGGCCAACCTCAGCCCGATCGAGAGCGATGTGCTCGAGTACCGCATCCGCGGTCTGGCCGCGGCGCGCGAGGCGGCACTGAAAGCCAAGCGGCCGTTCGACTACGACGCGCCGATCGAGGGCCTGCGCGCGCTCGATCGCTATACCCTGCGCATCGCGCTCGAGCAGTCGCGGCCTCGGTTCGCCCTCAACCTGACGCAGTCCGATCTGCTGGGCGCCACCGCGCGCGAGGTGGTCGAGCACTATGGCGACCGCATCGGCGAGCATCCGGTTGGCACCGGGCCGTTCCGCCTGAAGTCGTGGCGGCGCAGCTCGCGCATCGTGCTGGAGCGCAACCCGGCGTACCGCGGGGTGCCATACGACGCCTGGCCGGCCGCCGACGACGCCGAGGGGCAGGCGATCCTGGCGCGGCTGAAGGGGCGGCCGACGCCGCTGGTCGACGAGGTGGACATTGCCATCGTCGAGGAGGCACAGCCGCAGTGGCTGAGCTTCCTGAACAAGCAGGTCGACGCGTTGGCCACCTCGGCCGGCGCGCTGCCGAACCAGTTCGCCAATCAGGCCGCGCCGGGTGGCAAGCTGGCGCCGCGGCTGGCCCGCGAGGGTGTGCGCATGTACAGCAGCCTGGCGGCCGATCGCGCGTTCACCTACTTCAACATGCTCGACCCGACGGTCGGCGGCAACGCGCCGGAGCAGGTGGCGCTGCGGCGCGCGATCAGCCTGGCCTACGACGTCTATCAGGAGATCCGGCTGATCCGCCGCGGCCGCGCGGTGCCGGGGCAGTCGCCGATGGTGCCGCACACCAGCGGCTATGACCCCCACTTCAAGAGCGAGATGAGCGACTACGACCCGGCGCGCGCGCGGGCGCTGCTCGACGTGTACGGCTTCGTCGACCGCAACGGCGACGGCTGGCGCGAACAGCCCGACGGCTCGCCGCTCGAACTGCAGATGGCCACCGAGCCGGAGATCATCAACCGCACCTACAACGAGCTGTGGCAGAAGTGCATGACCGCGGTGGGGCTGCGCATCCGATTCAAGACTGCGCAGTGGCCGGAGAACCTGAAGGCCGCCAATGCCGGCAAGCTGATGATGTGGTACCTCGGCGAGACGGCCGCAGGGCCCGACGGCCAGGATTCGCTGGCCCGCCTGTACGGTCCGTTGGCGGGCAACGCCAATCTCGCGCGCTTCGAGCTGCCCGCATTGGACCGACTGTTCGAGCGCGCGCAGGTGCTGCCCGACGGGCCCGACCGCAACGCGGTGTTCCATCAGGCGGCCCGCCTGGCGGTGGCCTACATGCCGTACAAGACCCATGTGCACCGGATCAACACCGACCTAGCCTATCCGTGGGTGTACGGCTACCGACGGCCGCTGTTCAGCGGCGCCTGGTGGCACACGGTCGACGTCGATCCGGTGATGCGCGCGCGCGCCCCTTCTGCCTGAGCCACTTTATGACTCGACTGCTGCTGACGCTGATCGCCGCGCTCATGCTGGTCGCTGGCGCACACGCCGACGAACGCAAGGTGCTGCGCCTGGCCTTCACGCGCGCGGAGACCAGCATGGACCCGGCGAAGATCGTCGACCTGTACTCGCGGGTGCTGACCGCGCACATCTTCGAGGCGCCGCTGGCCTACGACCATCTCGCGCGGCCGATCAAGTTCGTCCCGCGCACCGCGCAGGCGTTGCCCGCGCAGGTGGACTACCGTGTCTGGACGCTCAGGATCAAGCCCGGCATCTATTTCGCCGACGACCCTGCCTTCAAGGGCAGGCAGCGCGAGTTGGTGGCGGCCGACTATGTCTACGCCTACAAGCGGGTGGTCGACCCGCGCAACAAGAGCCCGATCGTCGCCAGCCTGCTGAACCTGAAGATCAAGGGTCTGGAGGCCTTGCATGACGAGGCCGTGAAGGGCAACAAGCCATTCGACTACGACAAGCCGATCGTCGGCCTGCAGGCGCCGGACCGCTACACCTTCCGCGTCGAGCTCGAGGAGCCGCGCCCGGCGTTCATCGAGAACCTGGCGGCGTCCGACCTGCTGGGCGCAGTGGCGCGCGAGGTGGTCGAGGCCTATGGCGACGAGATCGATGCCCATCCCGTGGGTACCGGCCCGTTCAGGCTCAAGAGCTGGCGCCGCAGTTCGGCCATCGTCTTCGAGCGCAACCCGACGTTCCGCGAGGTCACGTACGACGCGCAACCGGCCGCGGGCGACTCCGATGGCCAGGCGATCCTGGCCCGCTTCAAGGGCCGTCGCATCCCGATGGTCGACGAGGTGCACGTCGCGGTCATCGAGCAGAGCCAGCCGATGTGGCTGTCGTTCCTCAACGGCGAGATCGATGCGTTGGCTACCAACGCCGGACGCGTGCCGCCGGACTTCCTGGCCATTGCGATGCCAGGCGGCAAGATCGCACCGTACCTGGCCAAGCGTGGCATCTCAGGGGTGCGCAGCCTGAACCCCGACAGCGGGCTGGCGTACTTCAATATGGAAGACCCGGTGGTCGGTGGCTACACGCCGGAGAAGGTCGCGCTGCGCCGTGCGATTGCGCTCGCCTACGATGTCGATACCGAGATCCGCAGCATCCGCCGCGGCGGCATCCATGCGCAGTCGCCGGTGGTGCCGCACACCATGGGCTACGCCCCGAGGTTCAAGAGCGAGATGGGCGACTACGACCCGGCGCGCGCCAAGGCCCTGCTCGATCTGTACGGCTACGTCGATCGCAACGACGACGGCTGGCGCGAGCAACCCGACGGCAAGCCGCTGACCCTTGACATGGCCAGCCAGCCCGACGACCTGTCGCGCAAGTTCGACGAGTTGTGGAAGAAGAACCTGACGGCGATCGGTGTGCGCGTCGTGTTCAAGCCCGCGCAGTGGCCGGAGAACCTGAAGGCCGCGCGCGCCGGCAAGATCCAGTTCTGGCAGCTCGGGTCGTCGGCCGCCGGGCCCGACGGCCAAGGGGCGCTGGCGCGCCTGTACGGGCCCCAGAGCGCGAGCCAGAACCTGGCGCGCTTTCGCAACGACGAGTTCGACCGGATCTACGAGCGCATGCTGGTCATCCCCGATGGCCCCGAGCGCGACGCGCTGTTCCGCAAGGCCAAGGAGATCGCCGTGGCCTACATGCCGTACAAGCACACCGCGCACCGCATGGAGGCCGACATGCTGCACGGCTGGGTCGAGGGCTACCGCCGGCCGCTGTTCTGGCAGGATTGGTGGCACATGGTCGATGTCGACAACACCAAGCGCGCCGAACTGCTGAACTGAAGTAGCCATGTCGCCCGAACCGCAGATCACCCGCTACCAGCGCTTCCTTCACGAGAAGCGAGGCCTTCAGTTCGCCGACTACGACGCGCTGTGGCGCTGGTCGGTCACCGACCTCGAGGCGTTCTGGTCGTCGATCTGGCAGTTCTTCGACATCGAGTCGCCCACGCCGCATGGGCGCGTGCTGGGCGACGAGCGCATGCCCGGCGCGCGCTGGTTCGAAGGCGCGCAGGTCAACTACGCGCGGCAGGTGCTGCGCCATGTCGACGCGCTGCACGCCGCGGGGCACCCGGCGATCGTGTTCGCCGACGAGCCGATGCTGGCGCAGGGCCGTACCGAGTCGCTGTCGTGGCACGACCTGCGCCGGCAGGTCGCGGCGTGTGCGCTCGCGCTGCGGCGCCTCGGCGTGACGCGCGGCGACCGCGTCTGCGCCTACCTGCCGAACCGGCCCGAGACGGCGGTGGTGTTCCTGGCCTGCGCGAGCCTTGGCGCGATCTGGTCGTTGTGCTCGCCCGACATGGGGCCGGTGGCGGTGCTCGACCGCTTCCGGCAGATCGAGCCCAAGGTGCTCTTCGCCTGCGACGGCTACCGCTGGGGCGGTGCCGCGCACGACCGCCGCGCCGTGGTGCGCGAACTGGTCGAGCAGTTGCCGAGCGTGGCGCATCTGGTGCTGCAGCCGCTGCTGACCGCCGACCGCGACGCCGATCCCGGCGTCGCGCTGCCGGCACGCTGCGCCTTGCACGCGCTGCCGCACTGGCTGCGCAGCGATGCCCTCGCCGACGAGGCCTTCGAGCCCGAGTGGCTGCCGTTCGACCATCCGCTGTGGGTCGTGTACTCGAGCGGCACCACCGGCCTGCCCAAGGCGATCGTGCACGGCCACGGCGGGGTGATGATCGAGGCGCTCAAGCTCACCGTGCTGCACAACGACATCGGCCCCACGCTGGCCAGCGGCGAGCGCTACCACTGGTACTCCAGCACCGGCTGGATCATGTGGAACTGCCAGGTCGGCGGCCTGCTCGGCGGCGCCACGATCTGCCTGTTCGACGGCAGCCCGTCGGGCCCGTCGAAGACACCCGACTGGACCACGCTGTGGCGCTTCGCTGGTCTGACGCAGACCACCTTCTTCGGCGCCGGCGCGGCGTTCTACGCGTCGTGCCTCAAGGCCGGCGTGTCACCGAAAGACGTGGCCGACCTGTCGGCGCTGCGCGCGCTCGGCTCCACCGGCTCGCCGCTGGCCAACGAGTGCTACCGCTGGGCCTGGGACCACTGCCCCAAAGTGGACGGGCGCGACATCTGGCTGACGCCGATCAGCGGCGGCACCGACTTCGCAGGCGCGTTCATCGCCGGGCTGCGCACGTTGCCGATGGTCGAGGGCGAGATGCAGTGCCGCTGCCTCGGCGCCGCGGTCGAGGCCTGGAGCGAGCCCGGCGAGTCGGGCCGAGGCCGCAGCCTGGTCGACGAGGTGGGCGAGCTGGTGTGCACGCGGCCGATGCCGTCGATGCCGCTGCATCTGTGGGGCGATGCGGATGGCTCGCGACTCCACGACAGCTATTTCGACATGTACCCCGGCGTCTGGCGCCACGGCGACTGGATCCGCATCGTGCCGCACCCCCAGAGCGGCGCCAGCGGCGCCATCATCTACGGCCGCAGCGACGCCACCATCAACCGCTACGGCGTGCGCATGGGCACCGCCGAGCTGTACCGCGCGGTCGAGGCGCTGCCCGAAGTGCTCGACAGCCTGGTGGTCGACCTCGAATACCTCGGCCGCGAAAGCTGGATGCCGCTGTTCGTGGTGCTGCGCGAGGGCCACGCGCTCGACGCGGCGTTGACGGCGCGCATCAAGGCCGCGGTGCGCGCCGCGCTGTCGCCGCGCCACGTGCCGAACGACGTGTTCCAGGTCGCCGCGGTTCCTCGCACGCTGTCGGGCAAGAAGATGGAGCTGCCGGTCAAGAAGCTGCTGATGGGCGCCGAGCCGGACCAAGTGCTCAAGCGCGACGCGATGGCCAACGCCGACAGCGTCGACTGGTTCGTCGCGCTGGCGCGCTCGCGGGCGAGCACGGCATGACCTCTGCCGGCGAGCGCCCTCGGCCGGCCCCCGGGGCCGTGGGGTCGCCAGGCGCTCAGGAGCCGAAGCGCACGATCTGCGCCGCCGGCAGCGTACCGCTCTGCCGCGCCACCTCGCGGCCGCGCTCGAGCCGTACCAGCGTGGGGATGCTGCGGATGCCGAAGCGCGCCGCGGCATGCGGGTTGTCGTCGCTGTTGACCTTGGCCAGCAACGCGCGGCCGCGCAACGACGAGGCTGCCTGCTCGAACTGCGGCGCCATCGCACGGCACGGCCCGCACCATGGGGCCCAGAAGTCCACCAGCACCGGCAACTCGGTGCCCGCGGTCACGGCGTCGAAGTTGTCGTCGGTCAGCTCGACCGGCGCGCCGTCGAGCAGCTCGTGGCCGCAGCGCCCGCACAACGGGTGCTCGGCCAGGCGGTCGGCCGCGATGCGGTTCTTGGTGCCGCAGTGGGCACAGGTGACGTGAATCGAAGGCGGCTTGTCCATCAACCGCAACTGAGTGCGGTTTGTCCGCCTTCAAGCGCCGGCGGCGCGCTGCCACGGAATAATCCGTCGCCAACCCTCGTAAGCGCAGCGTGCAGGCCGATGACGTGTTCCGCCACCAGTTGCTCGGGGTGATACCTCGGCTGCGGCGCTACGCGCGCTCGCTGGTGTTCGACGGCCCCGCGGCCGACGATCTGGTGCAGACCGCGCTGGAGCGCGCGCTCGCGCACTGGCACCAGTTCGACCAGCGGCGCGACCTGCTGGTGTGGGTGCTGTCGATCGCGCACAACGCGCACCTCGACCAGCGCCGCCGCGACGCCCGGCTGTCGGTGGTCGACCCCGAGCGCGCCAGTGCCGACCAGGACGCGCAAGGCGGCGACCCCGGCGTCGACGTCGGTCTGCGCATCGACCTCGTCCACGCGCTGGGGCGGTTGTCGCCCGAGCAGCGTGAGCCGCTGCTGCTGGTGTCGGTGGAGCAGCTCACCTACGCCGAGTGCGCCGAAGTGCTGCGCATCCCCGTCGGCACCGTGATGTCGCGCGTATCGCGCGCACGCACCATGCTGCGGCAGTTTCTCGACGGCAGCGACCGCAGCGGAGCGCCGCGCGGCCTGAGGCGGGTGGTATGAGTACCGAGGCCGAACGCCCCGACGACACCCTGCTGTCGGCCTGGCTCGACGGCGAGGTCGAGGGCAGCGAGTGCGCCCGCATCCAGGCGTGGCTGCAGGCGCGCCCCGACGGCGCCGCGCGCGTGCGGCTGTGGGCTGCCGATCGCGACGCGCTGCGCGCGCGCTTCGCGCCGGCGCTCGACGAGCCGGTGCCCGAACGGCTGACGCAGGCGGTGTGGCGCCGCGGCGGCGCGCGACGCAGCGTCGCCTGGGGCCGGTGGAGCCAGGCCGCAGCGGCGGTGGTTCTGCTGGGCCTGGGCGTGGCGATCGGCGCCTGGTGGCGCGGCGCCGCGCCGGCCGAGCAGGTGGCCATCGGCCCGCGCTGGGCGCAGCGCGCCGCGGTGGCGCACGCGGTGTACGCGCCCGAGGTGCGTCATCCGGTGGAGGTGAGCGTGCGCGACGGCGACGCCGCGCAGCAGCGCGAGCAGGAGACGCACCTGTCGCGCTGGCTGACGCGGCGGCTGTCGGTGCCGGTGAAGCTGTTCGACCTGCGCGACCAGGGCTTCGAACTGGTCGGCGGCCGCCTGCTGCCCGATGCCTCGGGCCCGAGCGCGCAACTGATGTACCAGGATGCGATGGGCATCCGAGTCACCGTCTACCTGCGCAAGGCGGCCGAACCCGATGCACCGGCGGCGTTCCGCTTCGAGCGCCAGGGCGACCTGAGCCTGTTCTACTGGGTCGAGGGCCGCTGCGGCTATGCGCTGGTGGGGCCCCTGCCGCGCGAACGCCTGCTGGCGCTGGCGCAGGCCATCGCGCATCAGGACCAGAAATCGTCGCCGAGCGCGCCCTCGCGCTGACGGCCGCCTGCGCGGCGGTCCCTAGAATCGGCCGATGCCGCAGTCGCCCACCGTGCCGCGCGCACACTCGCGCGCGGCGGCCTTGCACCGGCTGGCCGTCGTCACGGTGCTCGGCTTCGCCTCGGGGCTGCCGCTGGCGCTCACCGGCCAGGCGCTGCAGGCGTGGCTGAGCGTCGAAGGCATCGACATCGCGACCATCGGCTTCCTGAGCCTGGTGGGCCTGCCCTACACGTTCAAGTTCTTGTGGGCGCCGCTGATGGACCGCTTCGAGCTGTTGCCGCTGCTCGGCCGCCGGCGCGGCTGGCTGATCGTGACGCAGCTCGCGCTGGCCGCCACGTTGCTGCTGCTGGCCGCCACGCCGCCGAAGCAGGCGCTGCAGGTGTTCGCATTGCTCGCGCTGGCCGTGGCGTTCGTGTCGGCGTCGCAGGACGTGGTGGTCGACGCCTACCGGACCGAACTGGTGCTGCCCGGCGAGCGCGGGCTCGCTTCGTCGCTGTACGTGCTGGGCTACCGGTTGGCGATGATCGTCTCGGGCGGCATCGCGCTGATCTGGACCGATGCGACGCAAGGCGGCGGCTGGACCTGGAGCGAGGTGTACCGCACGATGGCATGGCTGATGGTGGCGGGGGCGCTGTTCTCGCTGCTCGCCTTGCCGCGGCTGCCGATGGTTTCGGGCAAGCAGGCGGTGGCGCGCCACGACGTGGTGGGCTTCCTCGCGGTGTTGCTGGCGGTGGCGGTGGGCTACGGGCTGACGCAGCAGTTCGGCGGCGCGATCGCGCGCGTGCTGCTGGCGCCGATCCTGCGCACGAGCACGGCCGACGCGGCGCTGCAGGCGCGCTGGGTCGACCTCGCGACCTTGCTGCTGGGCATCGCGTTCACGCTGCCGCTGGCGGCCTGGGCCGCGCGCAAGGCCCACTTCGAGACGCTGCTGTCGGGCCTGTCGAACTACTTCGCGCAGCCCGGCGCCACCGGCTTCCTGGTGTTCATCGTGCTGTACAAGCTCGGCGACGCGTTCGCCGGCTCGCTGATGACGCCTTTCCTGCTGCAGGCGATGGCCTACGGCTCGGCCGAGGTCGGCGTGGTCAACAAGGTGATCGGCCTGTGGCTGACCATCGCCGGCGCGCTGCTCGGCGGCGCGCTGATGCTCACGATCGGCCTGTGGCGCGCGCTGATGCTGTTCGGCGTGCTGCAGCTGGCGAGCAACGTCGGCTTCTGGTGGCTGGCCAGCGTCGGCAAGGGGCGACTGCCGGGCTTGACGATCCCGGCGTTCGACCTCGGGATCGTCCACCTCGCGCAGGCCACGCCGGTCGACGGCGGGCTGCTGCTGGTGATCGCCGCCGAGAACATCTCCGGCGGCATGGGCACCGCGGCCTTCGTCGCGCTGCTGATGGCGCTGTGCAATCAGCGCTTCACCGCGACGCAGTTCGCGTTGCTGAGCGCCTTCGCGTCGGTCGGCCGCGTCTGGGTCGGGCCATTGGCGGGCGTGCTGGCCGAGACGATCGGCTGGCCGGCCTTCTTCATCGTCTCGATGGTGCTCGCGCTGCCGGCGCTGGCCATGCTGTGGTGGATGCGCGCGCCGGTGCGCGCGCTCGAGGTGAGCCCGCAGTAGGCCGCCTTCAGCGCTATCACCGGGCGCTGCCTAGAATGGCCTGCCACCCGCAGTGAGTCGCAGTTCGCATGGGCAACCCGTTCGTCGTTCACGATCGCACCGGCGGTGACCCGCCGTGCGGCTGCCCGCTGCACGGCCGGCGGCGAGTCGTCGTGGAGTTGCTGGCGACCGCGGCGCTGCCGGGCGTCGCCATTGCGCAGACGATCCCCGAATGCAAGCGCAGCTCGTTCACCAAAGTGGTGTCGGCGCAGCAGCTCGAGCAGGCCGCCGGGCAGCAGTACCAGCAGATGCTGCAGCAAGCGTCGGGCAAGCGCGCGCTGGGGCCGAAGGATCATCCGCAGGTGCTGCGGCTGCGGTACATCGCGCAGCGCATCATCCCGTTCGCCGACGAGTGCAACCCGGCTGCCAAGAGCTGGAAGTGGGAAGTCAACCTGATCGGCTCGCAGGAGTTGAATGCGTTTTGCATGCCCGGCGGCAAGATCGCGTTCTACTACGGCATCCTGTCCAAGCTGCAGCTCGACGACGACGAGGTGGCGGCGATCATGGGCCATGAAATCTCGCATGCGCTACTCGAGCACGCGCGCGAGCGCATGGGCAAGACCACCGCCACGCGGCTGGGCATCGAACTCGGCGCGGCGCTGCTCGGCCTGGGCAACGCCGGGCGCATGGCGGGCGACCTGGGCGGCCAGCTGCTGACGCTGAGCTTCAGCCGCGAGGACGAATCGGAAGCCGACCGCCTGGGCATGATCATGGCGGCCCAGGCGGGCTACGACCCGCGCGCCGGCGTCACGCTGTGGAAGAAGATGATGGCCGCCAGCAAGGGCGCACCGCCGCAGTTCCTGTCGACGCACCCGTCGAGCGAGACGCGCATCCACGACATCGAAGCGCTGCTGCCGCGCGTGGAGCCGATCTACGCCGCGGCGCCCAAGCCGACGCAGCGCTTCGGGCCGCCGGCGCCCAAGGCGGCCAGCAGCGCCGGCGGCTGACCCGCGCGGTCGGTCGCACCCGCGCCGGAGGGACACCCCGGCGGGGGCCCTCGCAATCCCGCCCGGTGGGCGATGGTCCGAAGGCTGCGCGGCCTCGACCATTCATCGCAGACCCCGAGGAGCGCTGCGATGCACTTCATCACCCGTTGCCCCACACCGGCCGCGTCGCTGGTGCGCACGCCGATCCGAGAGCTGGCGCTGATTCCGATGATCGAGGACCGGTTGCCGCCCGACGAGTCGTTCAGCCGGTGCGGCTGGTTCGACTCCAGCCTGGAACTGGCCGCCGGGCTGCAGGTGACCGAGTTCATCGAGCGCCTGCCCGATGGCCTGCCCTTCGAGCCGGTGTAGCGACGCCCTGCGCGCGGTCTGTCGACCGCAGGCGCAACTCGTCACCCGCCGGGGCCTGCCGGTCGCATACCGCTCGCGCGGCGATGGGGCCCTGCCTACAGTGCCGCCCATCGACGATCGACCCCCTGCCAAGGAGAACCAGCATGACGCGCAGCTTCACCACCCAGGCCGTTTCGCTCGCGCTGTCGGCGCTGGTCACCCTGTGCACGCTGCTGGCGCTCGACGGCCTGGCCGGCATCGAGCACGCCGCGCAGGCGCAGCAGCTCGCCGCTGCCACCCAGACCAAGGCCTGAGCCGACCCGGCGCTGCCGCAGCGCGCGGCACCTCAAAGGGGCATGCACCGCCGGTGCATGCCCCTTGCTCGTTGCGGGCGCCGCCGCCTACGATGGGGACCACAAGGCACCGGGAGCGCGCATGAAGGCGATCTGGAACGGCGTGGTGATCGCCGAAAGCGACGACACGGTCGTGGTCGAAGGCAACCACTACTTCCCCGAGAGCGCGCTGAAGGCGCAGTACACCACCTTCAGCAACCACCGCAGCAGCTGCGCCTGGAAGGGCCAGGCGCACTACAAGAGCCTGCTGGTCAACGGCGAGCTGAACCCCGACGCAGTGTGGTTCTACCCCGAGCCCAGCGAAGCGGCCAAGCAGATCAAGGGCCGGGTGGCGTTCTGGAAGGGGGTCAAGGTCGTCGAGTGACGGCGTCGCTGGGCAGACGACGGGCCGGCGGCGATGGACCAACTGACGGCGCGCGACCTGGTGCTGGTGGGTCTGGTGACCCAATCGGTGCTGGCACTGCTGTTCGGCCTGGTGTGGCGCGGCCTGCGTGGCGGCTGGGCGGCCTGGCTGTCGCTCGGCTTCGCCGCCAATGCGGCCTCCTATGGGTTCATGATGGCCGGCTCGTATCGCAGCGGGCTGTACGTCGAGCCGGCGCGGTCGGTGGCGTCGGCGGCGCTGACGGCGGTGGTGCTGATCACCATCGGCGTCATCGACTACGTCGGCGTCGAGCGCCGCTGGGCGCGCCGCTTGTCGTGGACCGCGGTGGCCATGGCCGCCGCGTCGGTGTCGTTCGGGCTGCTTGGCCTGATCGATCGGGCGATCGGCGATGGGGTGATGTCGGCCTACGTGCTGGGCTGGGTGTGCTGTTCGTGCGCGCGATGTGGCGCGAGCCGCACAGCGGGCACGGTTTCGTCGTGCTGGCGCTGCTGCTGTATCCGCTGGAGGTGCTCGTCATCGTGTCCGGCTGGGTGCCGGCCGAGCGGCTGTCGGCCACCGCGGTGGTGCCGTTCTCGGTGCTCGGCGGCACGTTGCTGACCACCGGCCTGCTGCGCGCGCAGCGCCGCGCATCGATCGCGCTGGTCGACCGCGAGCGCGCACAGGCGCTGCTGCGCGCGACCAACGACTCGCTGGAACACCAGGTGGCGCTGCGCACCTCGGAAATGCGCGAGACCATCGACGGCCTCGAGAGCTTCAACCGCAGCGTCTCGCACGACCTGCGCGCGCCGCTGGGCGGCATCGTCGGCATCACGCGGCTGGCGCGCGACAAGCTCGCCGGCGGCGACGCCGGGCAGGCCCGGCAGATGCTCGATCTGATCGAGGGCCAGGCCGTCAACTCGGTCAAGCTGATCGAAGCACTGCTCGCGTTGGCGCGTGCCAGCGACGTCACGCTGCACGTGCGCGATGTCGACAGCGCGGCGCTGGTGGTCGAGGTCATCGGTGCGTTGCCGCACGGGGTGTCGCCCCACTTCATCGTGGCACCGCGAATGCCCAGCGTGCGCGGCGATCCCGATCTGCTGCGCCAGGTGTTCGCCAACCTGATCGGCAACGCGATCAAGTTCGCCCACCCGCAGCGGCCGCAGGTCGAGGTGAGCGCGCGGGTCAGCAACGGGGAGGCGGTATTCGAAGTGCGCGACAACGGGGTCGGCTTCGACCCGGCGGCCGCGCCGCGGTTGTTCAAGCCATTCCAGCGCCTGCACGACCGCAGCCACGAGGGCTTCGGCGTCGGCCTGTCGATCGTCAAGCGCATCATCGACCGCCACGGCGGCCGGGTCTGGGCCGAGGGTCGCCCCGGGCATGGGGCTAGTTTCTTCTTCTCGCTCGATCGCGCCGCGACCGAGCGGGCCTGACGCTCGACCCTCAGGCGGCCAAGCGGCCGCTCTGATAGTCGTGCACCGCCTGCATCAGCTGCTCCCGGGTGTTCATCACGAACGGGCCGTACTGCGCGATCGGCTCGCGCAGCGGCGCGCCGGCGATCAGCAACACCTGCGTCGGCGCCTCGAGCGCCTGCAGCACCACGCCATCGCTGCCGGCCGTGTTGGCCAGGATGGCCATGCGCCGCGCATCGACCTGGCGCCCGGCGATGGTCAGCGCGCCGCGATAGACGTAGACGAAGGCGTTGTGGGCGGCGGGCAGCGCCTGCTCGAAGCGCGTACCGGGCTCGAGATGGATGTCCAGATACAGCGGCTCGGTGCGCTCGCGTCGCATCGCGCCTTGCACGCCGTGGCTCTCGCCGGCGATCACGCGCGCGGTGGCGCCGGGCAGGCGCAGCTCGGGGATCTCGTCGGCCGGGATGTCGCGGTACCACGCCGGCTGCATCTTGTCGGCGGCGGCCAGGTTGAGCCACAGCTGGAAGCCTTCCATGCGGCCGGCCTCCTGCTCGGGCATCTCGCTGTGGATGACGCCGCGGCCGGCGGTCATCCACTGCACGCCGCCGTTGGTCAGCAGGCCTTCGTGGCCCGCCGAGTCGCGATGGCGCATGCGCCCGGCGATCATGTAGGTGACGGTCTCGAAGCCGCGGTGCGGATGGTCGGGGAAGCCGGCGATGTAGTCGCCTGGGTTGTCGGTGCCGAAAGCGTCGAGCATCAGGAACGGGTCGAGCCGCTGCTGCAGGTCGCCACTGAGCACCCGGGTGAGCTTGACGCCGGCACCGTCGCTAGTGGCCTGGCCGGCCAACACGCGCTCGACGCCGCGCCCGTGGTTGATGCTGGTGTTCATGGCATCGATGGTGGCACGAACGCCGTGGCGCGTGGCTGCAATGGACTTGAAGGCGGCGTTGCACGGCATGCAACCGGGCGACGCGTCGATCACAGCAGGTCTTCGCTGATCAGCGCGCTCAACAAGCTGAGCTTCAGCGCGGTCAACCCGCCCCGGTCCGGCTCGTCGATGTGGGCGAATTCGCCGTCGTCGTCGGTGCTCACCCACTCGATGCGCTCGCGGCCGTCGTCGTTCGGCGTCAGGCGCAGCTGGTAGGTGGCGCGCTGCGAGCCGGCCTCGAACAGCCCGGCCACCTCGGTGGCCAGCGCGCGGCTGTCGATCAGCAGGCCGAGTTCGGTGTTGAAGCGTTCGCTGCGGCCGTCCATGTTCATCGAGCCGATGAACAGGCGCTGCTGGTCGATGACGGCGAGCTTGGCATGCAGGCGGCCGCTGGAAGAGCGCAGATCGCCCAGCCAGCCGGCCTTGCGGCTCATCGCGCCGCCCATCTCATGGAGCTTGACGCCCATTCTCAGCATCGCCAGGCGGTACTTGGCGTAGCCGGCGTGTACCAGCGGCTCGTCGGTGGCGCCGAGCGAATTGGTGGTGACGCTGACCCGCACGCCACGCGTCTGCATCGTCTGCAGCATCTCCATGCCCGAGGCACCCGGCACGAAGTACGGCGACACGATCGTCAGCTGCGATTGCGCGGCGGCGAAGGCCTCGGCCGCGGCGGCGCGGGTCGTGCGGGTGGCGGCGCCCGTGGCCTTGGCGGGGTCGTCGGCCAGCACTTGCACCCGTGCCGGGCTCAGTGTCAGCGCGCCGCGCTCGAGTTGCGCCGGGATCGAATCGCGGCCGGCGCGGTCGCGCTGCGGCCAGGCGATCTCGGTGGCGGCCATCGCGCTCAGCGCGTCGAACTCGCGGGTTTGCGCCTGGCCGGTGAAGGCGCCGATCGGATAGGCGTGCTCGCTGTTCCAGTAGGCGTCGAACACGGTGCCCAGCTCACGCACGGCGGCGCCGGCGAGCAGGACGTCCATGTCGACGAAGTTGGCCGCCTCGCTGCGCAGGTAGTACTCGTCGGCGACGTTGCGGCCACCGGCGATCGCCAGCGCCCCGTCGGCGATGAACAGCTTGTTGTGCATGCGGCGGTTGATGCGCGAGAACTCGTGCAGCGACATCGCGATGCGCGGTGCGAACGACGCGTTGCGCACCGGCAGCGGGTTGAACAGACGCACTTCGATGTGGGCGTCGGCGGCCAGCGCGCCGAACAGCTCGTCCTGGCCGGCGGCATACAGGTCGTCGATCAGCAGGCGGACGCGCACGCCGCGCGCGGCGGCGTCGCGCAACTCGCGCAGCACGCGTGCGCCGGTGCCGTCGCTGGCCAGCTGGTAGGTCTGCAGGTCGATCGAGCGCTCGGCGCGGCGGATCAGCGCGATGCGCGCGGCCAGCGCATGGTCGCCATCGGCGATCAGGCGCGCGCCGGAGAGGGTGGCGTCGGCACCGGGCAGCGCGGCGGCGGCGGTTTGCGCCAGCGTCGTCCGGGCATCGACCACCGTGTGCGAAGCGGCGCGCTGGATGCCGGTGGGCAGCGCGGCGCAGCCGGTCATGGCGACCGAGGCGACCAGCGCGAACCAGCCGATCAGGCGCTGCAGGCGGCTCGTTCCGAAGGCATGGTGGGCCATGGCGGTGCTCCCGTCGGGGGTGGCGCTGCGGCGTGTTTGCATGGCTCACATGGTTGGTCTGCGGGTCCTTTCTCGACAGGCGCGGCTGCAGCAGCGGGCGCGTTCAGGAGCGAACGCGGCGCTGTTCAATAGTGAACAGGGCTCCTGTGGCCGTGGCTTCGTCGCAGTGCTTCAATCCAGCCCGGAGGTGACGTTCTTCCAGACTCCGAAGGCGATGGGCTACGCCGACGAGGTGATCGAATGAAGCGCAGCGCGCTGTCGCGCCGTACTGCGCTGGTCACGGTGCTGTCCTCGTTGTCTCCAGCCTTTGGCGCGCAACCCCGGTCGCTGGCGCGGGCGACCCAGGCGCGGGTGGGCTTCCTCGCCGCAGGCAATTCGGAGCCGATCAGCATTCGCTCCACCATCGAGCCGTTTCGCCAGGGGCTGCGCGAGCTGGGGCGCGTCGAGGGGCGTAACCTGACCATTGACTTCCGGTTCGCCGAGGGCCGCTACGAGCGGTTGCCGGGCCTGCTCGACGAACTGCTGCGGCTCGATCCGGACGTGCTGCTGACCTCCCGGGCGCTGGGCCTCACGCTGCTGCGCGGCGTGCTGGTGGCGGCCGACTGGGTGATAGAGTGATGCCGGCAGCCAGCAAGTACCACCGAACCGGACGCTTGGCGAGCCGCTCAGCCCTGACCGAGCATGCGTCGCACGTTGGATCGCAACAGTGGCAGGTCTTGCTGAAATCTTGGCAGGTTTGCGCGGGGCACACGCCGGCTCGGGCGGCCGCGCGCACGCTGCGCGTGACGAACCCACACGT
>DASURM010000258.1:0-3537 GCA_036280035.1 Burkholderiaceae bacterium
TCGACCGAAGCCGAGTCGGCCCAGTGCAGATCCTCGACGACGAGCAGCAGCGCGCCGCGTTGCACGCGCCGTTCGACGATGGCCTGCACGGCGGCGAAGACGCGGCGCTTCACCTGCTCGGGGTCGAGGTAGTGCCGGGCCGCAGCGCCCGCGTCCAGGCCGAGGACGACGCCGAGCAGCACCGAAAGCTCGCGCGCTTCGTCGTCGCCGGCGCTGAACGTGCCGATGGCCAGCGCCAGCTTCTGCCTGGCGGTGTCGGGCTCGTCGTCCGACGCGATGCCATACGCGTCGCGCAGCAGCGCCGCAGGCACCGCGAACGCGCGCTCGCCGAGCGACGAGCAGGCCGCGCGACGCAGCGTCAGCGGCGTGCCTTGGAAGGCGGTGCCGACAGCGTCGAGCAGCGCCTGCACCAGCCGGGTCTTGCCGGTGCCGGCGTCGGCAACGACGCCGACAAAGCAGGTCTGTCCGGCCAGCATCGCTTCGACATCGCCCAGCATGGCGGCAAGCTCGGGCTCGCGGCCGATCAACGGCGCAGCCAGGCCGTGCGCGTGCAAGCCGCGCGCCGGCTGCGGCGCGTCGAGCGCGCGCCGCAGCCCATGCGCGGTCACGGGCTGCGACTTGCCCTTCAGCGTCAGCGACAGCGGCGGGTCGAACTCGAACGCATGCCGAACGAGGCTGAAGGTGGTGTCGGCGACGAGCGTCTGGCCCGCTGCGGCGGCGTTCTGCAGCCGCGACGCCGCGTTCACCGCGTCGCCGGTGACCGCGTACGCGGCGTCGCGCGCCGCGCCGATCTGACCGGCGACGACCCCCCCGCTGTCGATGCCGACATGCAGCGCCAGCGTGCGGCCGCCCAGCCGAGCCCGCCAGCGCCCGGCGAGCACGGCGACCGCGTCGTGCATCCGCAATGCCGCGTGCAGCGCACGCTCGGGGTCGTCGTCGTGCGCGATCGGCGCGCCGAACACGGCCATCACCGCGTCGCCGACGTACTTCTCGACGAAGCCGTCGTAACGCTCGACCGCCGACGACATCGCGTCGAACAGCTCGGTCTGCAGCGCGCGAATGTCCTCGGGGTCGAGCGTTTCGGCGAGTGCGGTGAAGCCCGTCAGGTCGGCGAACAGCACGGTCGCCGGGCGACGGTCGGCTTCGTCGTCGCGCACCGTGGTGCGCGACGCTGCAGGGGGGCCGGCGAGGCGCTGGCCGCACTTCGGGCAGAACGCGAAGTCGGCGGGGGCGTCGTAGCCGCAGGCAGCGCAGGGCATGTTCGACGATACCAGCGGTGCGCCCGAGCCGGCGCGCGACGCACGGACCGCGCTTGCGCAGTTGCCAACGCCAGACAGCGCACCCGGCGCATCGCTACGCGCCGGACTGCGGCGCGTTCGATCAGCGCGGTTTCGCAGGAGGCTGCCCGGAGCGCGGCGAACGCGGCCCGTACAGAACCCCCTCGGGCCCACCGATGAGGCGTGCGTTGGCGGTGCCTGCGTAGCCGTATGCCGCATCGGTCACGCTGCCGGCGATCTGGTTCACCAGTGCCTGCACCAACAACCCGATCACGCTGCTCTGACTCTGCTGCTGCTCAGCCGACGAAGCGCGGGCTGTCCCTTCCCAGAGCAGGGCGCCATCGCGCAGGTCCACCAGCTTGGCATTCACCTGCACCGCCGTTTCGCTGACGATCACGCGGTAGCTCGAGCCGTACTCGCGCACGGTTACGTACAGTGCCGCGTCTGCACCGAAGAACTGCCGCAGCTTGTCTGCCGGAATCTGCTGCGCGTCGTGCGAGGTGGTGACTCCGTTCTGCTTGAAGGTCTCGTCGGCGAGTGTCACCGGCACCACGTAGTAGCCGGCTTCGG
The DNA here is from genome assembly GCA_036280035.1 of Burkholderiaceae bacterium. Lineage (GTDB taxonomy): Bacteria > Pseudomonadota > Gammaproteobacteria > Burkholderiales > Burkholderiaceae_C > JAEUPI01. The sequence continues at coordinate 1,848 of DASURM010000258.1, forward strand.
CCAGTGGCCGCGTCAGGCTCGACCACACCGCCGGCGTCGCCTTGACATCGGGCGACTCGTTGATCGGCGGCAGCACGAGAATGGACGCCGGATGCGCACGTTGGAACAGCGAGTAGTCCTTGGGCGGCTTGGTGGCGCAGGCGCCAAGCAGCAGCGATGCCAAGAGACCAAGGATCAGGGCCCGTTTCATGCGGCAGGGCCCTTCGCCTGTGGGTCGCCCTTCGCCGGCCCGGGATTCGCTGCGCCCAACCGCTTGAGCAGCTGATTCATGTACGGCGTCGACTCGGGGAACGCAACCTTCTCGGCGTTCCAGAGCTCGATTGCACGGCCCGGATTGCCCACGCTCAGGTACAGCATTCCGAGGTGCGCGCGCAAGCCCGGCGGCAACTGCGCGTTGGCGGCACGCGCCTTTTCGGCGTGGGCCTCGATCTCCTGGATCTGCTGCTCTGGACTGATGCCCTCGCGAAGCAGATAAGCGTACTGCTGCCGCGGGTAGGTTTCCCACATGTACAGCGGCGCGCTACTCTGTGCGCAGCCCGCGAGCCCTACGGCGAAAGCCGCCAGCCAAGGACGACGCGGCATCCATCGGATCACTGGCTGCCCCACTTGGCGGCATCGCGCGCACCGACAAGGTTGTCGACGGCGTCGCGCATCGCCAGATCCAACACCTTGCCATTGAGCGTGGCGTCGTAGCCCGCGCTGCCTCCAAAGCCGACCACCTCGCGCGTCGACAGCTCGTACTCGCCGGCGCCACGTGCCGAGTAGACCACCTCGGAGGTGAGCGTATTGACGACGTTCAAGGTGATCTTGGCGTACGCGATTTGAGCGCGGCCGCGACCGAGAATGCCGAACAACTGCTGATCTCCGACCTCCTTGCGGCCGAACTCGGTGATATCGCCGGTGATCAGGAACGAAGCCCCGCGCAAGCTTTGCGTCGCGCCGCGCAGCTTCGCCTCCTGGCTGATCTCGCTCATGTTCTCGCGCTCGAGAACATTGAAGCGCTGCGACTGCTGCAAGTGTGCGACCAGTGATGTCTTCGCCTGGCTGCCGAGTCGGTCGATGCCGTCGGAGAACACACCCATCATGTAGTTCGAGCGGTTGTCGAACTTGCCAACTGCCACCGGGATGCGCGGTCCTTGCGCAGGGGTGCTAGCCGCCTGAACCTTGGCCACCTCGACCGTTCGCGAGCTTTCGGTGGCGCAGCCTGCCATGACGAAGGCCACAGACCAGAAGAGTGGCGCGAGCGTTCTGTTGATCACGAAGGTCACCTCATGTGGATATCGGGGCCGTTGGGCATGTACGGGAGGCGATCCTACATTGGGGGTATGCTGAGTTCGCTGGCCAAGCTCTCCGAAACGGCAAGGATTGCCGCCTGGGTCGTCCCTCGGGACACGTTCGCTGCCATGACCTGCGGGGATTGGCCCTAGCGCTTGCGCACCAGCGCCACGCCGTCGCCCACCGTCAGCAGCGCGGTGTCGACGCGCTCGTCGCGCAGCAGCTTGTCGTTCAGCGCCTGCAGCGCCAGCGAAGACGGCGACGCCGTTCGAGTACTTCAACGGCAAGAGTCGCATCGTGTAGTCGCTCCGAGATCAAGCAGGCCGTCTCGCGGTCGCTGGCGGCAGCCTACTAACGTGCGAGCATCGAAATCTGCGTCAGCGCCAGCGCGATCCAGCTCGACCCCGAAACCAGC
>DASURM010000259.1:0-2590 GCA_036280035.1 Burkholderiaceae bacterium
CGCGAGCGCGCCCTCTCCCACCACCGCCACCGGCACGACTTCGCCCGTCGCGATGGCGGTCGCGCTGGCGGTGCTCGGTGCCGGGATGTTGGCGTTCGTCGTCTGGCGCGTGCCCGAAACCGCGCGCACACGCAACCCGAAGGCCATGCACGCGCGCGCGCTGTTCGCGCAGATCGGCCGCACGCTGGCTCATCCGGGCAGCAATTCGCTGGTCTACGTGGCCGGCACCTTCGTCTGCCGGCGCCTGCTGGCTCGCTACGGCCTGGTGGGGACGGTGCAGCGCGGGCGGCGTTCAGCGCCGTGGCTGGCGTGAGCATGGCCTGGGCTGCGACCCAACCGACCACGTCGCTGTGGGCGGTGCTGCTGCCGCAATGGATCTTTGCCCTCGGCCACGGCGTGCATCAGGCCTGCGGCCAGGCGGGCGCAGTCGGACCGTTTCCGCGCGCAGCGGGGGTGGCCTCGGCGCTGACCGGATCCCTGCTCGCGCTCACCGCGGCGGGAGTCACGCTGTGGCTCGGCGTGGCGCTGAGCGCGAGCCGGCCGCAGGTCTACTTCGGCACGCTGGCGACGATGGCCGGCCTGACCGCGGTGATCGCCTGGACGCTGGTGCGGCGCCACGGCGCGCGGCACACCTGAGTGGACGCGCAGCGTGCTCTGATGCTGGCCGGCCCCACGGCCAGTGGCAAGAGTGCGCTCGCGATGGCCATGGCCGAGGCCGTGCCGTTGGAGATCGTCAGCGTCGACTCGGCGCAGGTTTACCGTGGCCTGGACATCGGCACCGCCAAGCCCAGTGCGGCCGAGCGCGCGCGCGTGCCGCACCACCTGATCGACATCGTCGAGCCGACCGAGTCGTATTCGGCTGCGCGCTTCGCCGCCGACGCGGCGCGCCTGATCGGCGAGATCAACGCGCGCGGCCGCACTGCGCTGCTGGTGGGCGGCACGATGCTGTACGCGAAGGCGTTGCTCGACGGCCTCGATGTGCTGCCCGGGCGCGACGCGGCGGTTCGCGCCGCGATCGACGAGCGCGCCGCCGCGCAGGGCTGGCCGGCGTTGCACGCCGAACTGGCGCGCATCGACCCCGACACCGCCGCCCGCCTCGCGCCGCACGACGCGCAGCGCATCCAGCGCGCGCTCGAGGTGTGGCAACTCAGCGGGCGCACGTTGTCGCAACTGCAGGGCAGACGGCCACGGCCGCGCCTCGCCTTGCCGATGGTCGCGCTCGAGCCGCGCGACCGCGGCTGGCTGCACGCGCGCATCGCCGAGCGCTTCGACCGCATGCTGCGCGCAGGATTCGTCGACGAGGTGCGCGCGCTGCGCGCGCGCGGCGACCTGCACGCCGCATTGCCGTCGATGCGCTGCGTCGGCTACCGGCAGGCGTGGCGCGCGCTCGACGACAGCGACCTGGAGCACCTGCGCGAGCGCGCCATCGCGGCCACGCGGCAGCTCGCCAAGCGGCAGCTGACCTGGCTGCGCGCGATGCCGCGCGAGACGGTGGCCTGCGACGACCCCACGGGCTTCGAGCAGGCGCTTGCGCTGGCCAAACGGCTGGTGGCCGCGCCGGCATAGCGCCCTCGACCCGATTCGAAGCCGCGCCAAAACGCGCTATGGTGCGGTGCCATCCCAGAAGATACCTGGCCAAGGGGCTTCCATGAATCGCAAGTCGATTGCCGCTCTCGCCGTGCTGGTGCTCGCCCTGCTCGGGCTCGGCGCGCTCTACTGGTACCAGTACCGCTCCACCGCGCCGACCGAACCGCCGGCCGTCGCCGAGGCCCCGCCCGCACCGCCGCCGCCGAGCGCGGCCAGCGTGCCGGGCCCACCGCCGATCCGCCACCCGATCGATTCGTCGCTCGCCGAAGCGCCGACCTCACCAACGCCCAGCGACCCGCAGTCGATGTGGCGGCAGGGCCTGGAAGCGCTGCTCGGCCACTCGGCCGTGGTGCGCTTCATCCAGAGCAGCGATTTTTCGCATCGCGTGGTGGCCACGGTCGACAACCTGGCGCGGCCGTTCGCGCCGCCGCGCCTGTGGCCGGTGACCCCCACGCCCGGGCGCTTCTCGGTCAGCGGCGACGGCGAACTGCGTACCATCGCGCCCGAGAACGCCGGTCGCTACACGCCGCTGGTGTCGATGCTGACGGCCGTCGATGCCAAGCGCGCCGCGGCGCTGTACGTGCGCATGTACCCGCAGTTGCAGAAGGCCTACGAGGAGCTGGGCTATCCGGGGCGCTACTTCAACGATCGCGTGGTCGAGGTGATCGACAACCTGCTGGCCACGCCCGAGCCGGCACCGCCGGGGCCGCTGATGCAGCTCACCGAGGTCAAGGGCAGCGTGCCGTCGACGCAGCCGTGGCTGCGCTATGAATACGCCGACCCCACGCTGGAAGCGTTGTCGTCGGGACAACGCATCCTGCTGCGCGTCGGTGCGACGCACCGGCAGGCGCTGAAGGCCAAGCTCACCGAGCTGCGCCAGCTGGTGACGCGCGCGCCGGTCTCGCGCTGACTCCGCTGCCGCGGGCTCGGGTGGCCGACCGGCCGCCGGCCGCGCGCAAGGGATCCCGTCGCCTCGGGCATGATCGGCCGATGCTCGAGGTGC
>DASURM010000260.1:0-7563 GCA_036280035.1 Burkholderiaceae bacterium
CCTGAAGCTCTACGCCGGCTCGCTGGAGACCAGCGTCGAGGTGCGGTGGCGGCTGGCGCAGATGGCCAGGGCCGACGGCAACCATGCGCGCGAGTTGGCCCTGATGAAGGAGATCCATCAGCTCGATCTCGCAGGCGGCGCACGACGCACCGATCGCACGCGCTACCTCGGCGGCACCGCGGCACTGGCGATGGCCGAGCCGGTTGCCGAGGCGTATCGAAAGGTAGCCCTGGTCGAGCCGCTGGCGAAGAACCTGAAACTGAAAAAGACAAGGATGGAAGAGGCGCTGAAAGCCTATGCGGCAGCCGCAAACTACGGCGTGGCCGACATCACGACGGCTGCGACTTATCACACCGCCGCGCTCTATCAGGACTTCGGCAAAGCTATGCTCTCCTCGCAGCGGCCGAAAAAGCTGAATAAGGCCGAGCTCGAACAGTACAACGTGATGCTCGAGGAGCAGGCGTTCCCGTTCGAAGAGAAGGCCACCGAATTGCACGAGGTCAACGCCAAGCGCGCCGCCTCGGGCATCTACGACAAGTGGGTGCAGGAGAGCTTCAAGTCACTGGCTGCGTTGCGGCCGGTGCGCTACGGCAAGTTGGAGCGCAGTGAAAGCGTGATCGATGCGATTCGTTGAGACGCTCAGCCCAGGCCTCGTCGCTGCGCTGCTGGCGGCGCTGTCGGGCTGCGCGTCGTTGTCCGGTCCGTTCGCGGGAGGCGAGCCCGCCGGCGCGCAGGCCGGGCCCGCCGAGTCGCCCGCCGCGTGGGCCGCGGCGCAGCGAGCCGAGCCTGCGGCGTCGTCGCCGGCGGCAGCGGCCAAGCAGGCCGAGCCCGAGCCGCCGGTGGATGCGCGCACACAGGCCGCGTTCGACGCGGCGCGCCGCGCGATGCGTGCCGGTCGCAGCGACGACGCGGTGGCGCAGTTGAAGGCGCTGGCCCAATCCAACCCCGAATTGGGCGGCGTCCACGCCAATCTCGGGCTGCTCTATCGCCAGGCCGGCAAGCTGCCGGAGTCGGCGCTGGCGCTGGAGAAGGCCGTGCAGGCGAGCCCGCGCCAGGCGGTGTTCCACAACCAGCTGGCCATCACCTATCGCCAGCAGGGGCAGTTCACCAAGGCGCGCGACGAGTACGAGAAGGCGATCGCGCTGGACCCCGCCTATGCTGCGCCGGTGCTCAACCTCGGCATCCTGAACGATCTCTATCTGCAGGATCGCAAGCGCGCGCTGGCGCTGTACGACCAGTATCTCGTGCTGGCCGGCAGCGATGTCGCGGTCGCCAAGTGGGTGGTCGACCTCAAGAACCGCAAGGACGACCGCGTCGCGCTCAGCCTGAAGGAGCAACCCTGATGCGAGTGCACCTGCTCGTCGCGTCTGTCGCCGTGGTTGCGCTGCCCGTGCTGGCGCAGGACCGCGCCGACATCGACCGCACGCAGATCATCGGCAACCGCGAGCTGCCCAAGGTGCTGTACATCGTGCCGTGGAAGAAGCCGCTGCCGGGCGACTTGTCGGGCCGCGCACCGGGTGGCGTGCTCGACGAGGTGCTGGCCCCGGTCGACCGCGACGTGTTCCGCCGCCAGGTGCGCTACGACGCGATGCTGCGGCCGACCGCGCCACCGAAGTGAACCCCCGATTCCCAACTGCCGAGCAAGCAGTCCGACCACAGGAGAGTGAGTGATGAGTGCGTTCGACACCGCGGTGAAGTTCTTCCAGGACAGCGGCCTGTTCATCTACCCCAGCATCCTGATCATGGCGCTGGGCCTGACGATCGCGATCGAGCGCTTCGTCTTCCTCAACCGCGCGCGCGCCGAGAACCGCAAGCTGTGGGAGCACATGCTGCCGATGCTGCAGAACGGCAAGTTCAAGGAGGTGCAGCACGTGTCGGGCAAGTCCGACGCGGCGATCGGCAAGATCGTCGCCAACGGCCTGCAGCGCATGCAGAGCCCGGCGCGGCGCGAGGACATCGACGCCGCGATGGAAGAGGGCATGATGGAGATCGTGCCGCGGCTGGAGAAGCGCACCCACTACATCGCCACCTTCGCCAACGTGATCACGCTGGTGGGCCTGCTCGGCACGATCATCGGCCTGATCAAGGGCTTCACCGCGGTGGCGCAGGTCAACCCCGCCGAGAAGGCCGAGATGCTGTCGGCGTCGATCTCGATCGCGATGAACAACACCGCGTTCGCGCTGATGGTGGCGATTCCGTTCCTGCTGATCCACGCCTTCCTGCAGGCGCGCACCGCCGAGATCGTCGACGGCCTCGAGGCCGCCAAGATCAGCTTCCTGAACCTGGTGCAACGACTCAAGGCCGACGTCGCTCCGGCGGCCCGCTGATCCGCGCGCCCGCCGCTGAAGCGAGACCGCCATGCGAGTCAGACGCCTGCGCAAGGAAGTGGCCGCGCTCGAGGTCACCGCGTTCATCAACCTGATCGTGGTGCTGGTGCCGTTCCTGCTGTCGACCGCGGTGTTCACGCGGCTGGCGGTGATGGACCTGACGCTGCCGGCGCAGTCGAACCAGAAGCTCGAGCAGCTCAAGGGCAACGACCTCAAGCTCGAGATCGTGATCCGGCGCGAAGCGCTCGAGGTCGGCGACCGCATCGGCGGCCTGATCCAGCGCATCGACGCGAAGGACGGCCACCACGACTTCAAGGCGCTGAACGCGCTGATGCAGACCATCAAGCAGAAGTTCCCGGACACGCGCACCGCCACCGTGCTGTCGGAGCCCGACACCTCGTACGAGGTGCTGGTGCATGTGATGGACGCCGTGCGCACCGGGCGCAGCGTCCACGAGGGAACGAAGTGGGTGCACGTCGACCTGTTCCCCGAGGTGTCGGTGGGCGACGCGCCGGTGCGCACCAAGGGCGCGTCATGACCGCGGGTGCGAAGCGATGAACCTCACGCCGATCCAGAAGCGCGCGGCCCGCAAGGAGCGCAACAAGCAGCAGCTCGACCTCAACCTGGTGTCGCTGATCGACATCTTCACGATCCTGATCTTCTTCCTGCTGTCCTCCGCCACCGAGGTCGAAACGCTGCCGAGCTCGCGTGCCGTCAAGCTGCCCGAGTCCACCGCCGAGACGCAACCGAGGGAGACCATCGTCGTGGTCGTCAGCGGCAGCGAAATCGTCGTCGACGGCCGCAAGGTGGCCGACGTCGTCGACGTGATGAAGGCCGGCGACGACGTGATCCCGGCGCTGAAGGCCGAGCTCGAGCTGCTGTCCAAGCGCCAGGTGATCCGCGAGAAGAACCAGGCCAGCAAGGCCGCGGTCACGATCATGGGCGACAAGGACATCCCGTACCGCCTGCTGCGCAAGGTGATGGTCACCAGCGCGCGCGCCAACTTCACCGACGTGTCGTTCGCGGTGCGGCAGAGGTTCGAGACATGAGGGCTGCTGCTGCGGTTGCCGGCGCGTCCGCGTACGCGATCTCGTTCCGCGTCTCGGTGCTGCCGTGGGCCGAGTCGCTGGCCGACAACGCGCGCTTCAAGCGCATTCGCAACCGCGTGCTGATCGCCAGCGCGCTGCTGTGCCTGCTGTTCCTGCTGCTGCCCAAGCCGCAGGAAGACCGCACCCAGGTCGCCGAGCTGCCGCCGCAACTGGCCAAGATCGTGCTCGAGCGCGAGCGGCCGGCGCCACCACCGCCGCCGGCGCCGGTGAAGGCCGAGAAGAAGGACGAGCAGGTCGCAGCCGCCCATCCGAAGAAGCCCGACGACCCGAAGCCCGAGACGGTGAAGCGGCCGGTTCCCGAGGCACGCAACCCCAAGCCCAACAAGGCGCCGGGCGAGGAAGGCATCCGCCGCAAGGCCGCCGGCGTCGGCCTGCTGGCGATGAAGGACCAGATCGCCGAGATCCGCGGCGCGCCGGTGGCGGTGCAGTTGAACCAGGAGATCAAGCAGGGCAAGGGAGTCGGCACGGGTGTGGGCCCCGGCGTGGGCGCCGGCAACGAAGTCGGCATCCCGGTGCGCGCGCTGATCACGTCCAACGCCACCAACGGCTCAGGCGGCATCAACACCGCCGCCTACAGCCGCAACACCGGCGGCGGCGGCCTCGCGGGGCGCGCCACCACGCTGGTCGAAGGCGTGGCCGGCGGCGGAGGTGGCGGCGGCGCGGGTGGTGGCGGCGTCAAGGGCGACGGCACGGGTGCCGGCCGCGGCGGCACGTTGCACAAGAGCGGCAGCGGCAAGGCGAGCCGCTCGATCGAAGAGATCAAGCTGGTGTTCGAGCGCAACAAGGGCGCGATCTACGCGCTGTACAACCGTGCACTGCGCGACGACCCGTCGCTGCAGGGCAAGGTGGTGGTGGAACTCAAGATCGCGCCGTCGGGCGAAGTGGTCGACGTGCGCGTGCTGTCGAGCGAGCTGAAGGCCTCCGAGCTCGAACGCAAGCTGCTGGCGCGCATCAAAGGGTTCGACTTCGGCAGCAAGGACGTCGACGTGATGGTCGTGTCCTGGCCGGTCGACTTCCTGCCGTCGTAGCAGGGCGCCGAGGCGGCGGCGATCAGCCGGCCCGGCGCGCGAGCCCGGGCACGGCCGCTGCGGGATACGCGCGGGCCTTGAAGGGCCCACGGGCGCGCACCTTGGCGCGAAGGCTGCCGACGTTTGCCAGCGCCGGCTCGTCCATCATCGTGATCAGCTCGTCGAGCGTGAGGTAGAAGCGCGCAGTGAAGTCCGCGCCGATGTGCGCCTCGATGTCGCGATAGACCGCCTCGATGCGCGGCGCCATGCGCGCAGCCAGCCGCCGGCTGGCCGGCGTCAGCGACACGCGAACACGCCGCTGATCGTGGCCCACGCGCTCGCGCGCGACCAGCCCCAGATCGTCCATGCGCGCCAGGATGCCGGCCAGGCTCGGGCTGGAGATGCAGCATAGATCGACCAGCTGGCGCGGCTCCAGCGGTCCGCGTTCGACCAGCACGCGAACGATGCGCCACTGCTGCTCGGTGATGCCGTGCGCCTTGAGCACGGGGCGGAAGTGCGCCAGCACGCCCTCGCGCGCGCGCAGCAGCAGCATCGGCAGGTTGCGGTGGGCGAAGCGCGCGTCGGCGGCAAGGGGTGCAGCCCCGGGTGCGGCCGTGGCTGGGGTTGCGGCGGCTTGACGCGTCATCGGGTGCTGACTATATTGCTAATATATTAGTGAATCAACCGCCGCCGTCGCACCGTGTCCGCCTCTCGCCTCGGCATCGCCGCTGCCACTTTCGACTTCGCGCCGTTCGCCCTCAGCGGCACGGTGGTCGGCGTGGTGCTCAACCACGCGCCGGCGCTGGCTGCACTCGGTGATGCGGTGAACGCGGCGCCGTACAAGGCGCCGCCGCAGGCGCCGGTGCTGTACCTGAAGCCGCGAAACACGCTCGGCGGCACGGGCTGGGCTGTGCCAGCGGGCGTCGAGGCGCTGCAGATCGGCGCCAATCTCGGCATCGTGATCGGGCGCACCGCGTGCCGCGTGCCGGTCTCCGATGCCGAGTCGTTCGTCGCCGGCTACGTGATCGTCGACGACCTGAGCGTGCCGCACGACAGCTTCTATCGGCCTTCGGTGCGCTTCAAGGCGCTCGACGGCAGCTGCGTCGTCGGGCCCGCGGTCGTGCCGCGCGCGCACGTGCGCGACGCCGGCTCGCTCGGCGTGCGGGTGTTCGTCGACGGCGAGCTGGTGCAGCGCGCCGACACCGGCTCGCGCGTGCGGCCGCTGGCGCGGCTGCTGGCGGACATCACCGACTTCATGACGCTGGGCGCCGGCGACATCGTGCTGCTCGGCGCCGCGCACGGCGCTCCTACCGCGCGCGCCGGGCAGCGCGTCGCGATCGAGATCGACGGTCTCGGCCGGCTCGAGCACACGCTCGCCGCCGCGGGGCACGACCAACCGGCGGAGCCGCACGCATGAGCGCGCATGGCCGCTCCAAAGCGCTCATCCCGGAGCGCGCAGCGCGGAGGGTCCAGTGAAGCGCGCCCGCGTCGCCTACTCCGGCGCGGTCCACGACGCCGTGCCGCACGCGCGCGGCCTGCAGCTCGCCGACGGCCGCGTCGTCGCCGAAGACGCCGTGGTGTGGCTGCCGCCGTTCGAGGTAGGCACGATCGTCGCGCTCGGCCTGAACTACGCCGACCATGCCAAGGAGCTGTCGTTCGGCAAGCAGGAGGAACCGCTGGTGTTCCTCAAGAGCCCCGGCAGCGTCATCGGCCACCGCGGCCACACGCGCCGCCCGAACGGCGTGACCTTCATGCACTACGAGTGCGAGCTGGCAGTGGTGATCGGCGCGCCGGGCAAGCAGATCCGCAAGGCCGACGCGATGCGCCACGTCGCCGGCTACACGGTGGCCAACGACTACGCGATCCGCGACTACCTCGAGAACTGGTACCGCCCGAACGCGCGCGTCAAGAACCGCGACGGCGGCACCGTGCTCGGCCCCTGGTTCGTCGACGCCGTCGACGTGCCCGCGCCGGTGCACCTGAACCTGCGCACGCTGGTCAACGGCAAGCAGACGCAGAGCGGCAACACCCGCGACCTGGTGCACGACATTCCCACGCTGATCGAGTACCTGAGCGGCTTCATGACCCTGAGCCCCGGCGATGTCATCCTCACCGGCACACCCGAGGGTGTGGTGAACGTCAACGTCGGCGACGAGGTCGTCACCGAGATAGAGGGTATCGGCGCGTTGATGAACACCATCGTCGACGACGCGGCCTTCGGCCGCTGAAGCCGCATATCGAAGCGAGACTCGCAGCATGCGCATCCAACACCTGATCGACGGCCGCGCGGTCGACAGCAAGGCCACCTTCGAGACCATCAACCCCGCGACGCAGGAGGTGCTGGCCGAGGTGGCCGATGGCGGCGCCGACGAGATCAATGCCGCGGTCGCGGCCGCCAAGGCGGCGTTCCCAGCGTGGGCCGCGCGCCCGGCCACCGAACGCGCCGCGCTGATGCGCAAGGTGGGCGACCTGATCGCCAGGCACGTGCCCGAGATCGCGCGCACCGAGACGCAGGACACCGGCCAGCCGATCGCGCAGACCGGCAAGCAGCTCGTGCCGCGCGCGGCCGACAACTTCTACTACTTCGCCGAGATGTGCACGCGGGTCGACGGCCACACCTACCCGACGCCGACGCATCTGAACTACACGCTGTATCACCCGGTGGGCGTGTGCGCGCTGATCAGCCCGTGGAACGTGCCGTTCATGACCGCCACCTGGAAGACCGCGCCGTGCCTGGCGTTCGGCAACACCGCGGTGCTGAAGATGAGCGAGCTGTCGCCGCTGACCGCGGCGCGGCTGGGCGATCTGGTGCTCGAGGCCGGGGTGCCCAAGGGCGTGTTCAACGTCGTGCACGGCATGGGCAAGGGCGCCGGCGAGCCGCTGTGCGCGCACCCCGACGTGCGCGCGATCAGCTTCACCGGCTCCACCGTGACCGGCAACCGCATCGTGCAGACCGCTGGGCTCAAGAAGTTCAGCATGGAGCTGGGCGGCAAGAGCCCGTTCGTCGTCTTCGACGACGCCGATCTCAGCCGCGCGCTCGACGCCGCGGTGTTCATGATCTTCTCCAACAACGGCGAGCGCTGCACTGCCGGCAGCCGCATCCTGGTGCAGAAGTCGATC
>DASURM010000261.1:0-5035 GCA_036280035.1 Burkholderiaceae bacterium
CTCCATGCCTTGCGCGACGCTTTCGATGTAGGCCGCATTGCCGCGCCAGCTCGTCCACCACGCGGCGACCAGGCCGACGCCGACCACCGCCAACACACCGTAGGCCGCGCCCACCAGCGCAGCACGCCGGCGTTCCCAGCCGCGCCTCGTGCCGGCCATGCCCTGCTCGGCAAACACCACCTCGCTGAGCAGGCGCTCGAGGAAGAAACTGCGGCCGCTGGCGCGCTGCGCCGGCAGCACCGCCTGCTCGAGCTGGTAGCGCCGCGCCACCGCCCCGAGCACGCGGTCGATCGGCGTGCCCTCCTGCGTGCCGCTGACGAGGTAGACGCCGCGTAGCATCGGGTCGGCCTCGAACGGCGACGGCGCGAACGCCGCTTGCACCAGCTCGATCAACGGCGCGCGCAGCGCGACCAGCTGGCTCGCGAAGCCGTAGATCCGGGTGCGGCGTGCCGGGTCCGGCTCGGCCTGCAGGCGGTCGATCAGCCCGGCGTCGAGCCGCGCCACCAGCGCATCGAACTCCACCGGCAGCGCCTGCTCGTAGGCCTTGGGCCCGAGCCCGAACGTGAAACCCCAAGGCGCCGCGCGCTGCTCCTTGTCGAGCGACGCGAAGTACTCGCTGAAGCCAGCCACCAGGTCGCTCTTGGTGACCAGCAGGTACACCGGCAGCCGCACGCCGAGCTGCTCGTACAGCTCCTGCAGGCGCGCGCGCACCGTCTGCGCATAGCGCTGGCGTTCGGCGCTGCCGCGGCCGAGCAGGTCGGACGCCGAGGCGGTGACCAGCACGCCGTTGAGCGGCTGCCGCGGCCGCGACGACTTCAACAGCTTCAGGAACCCGGCCCAGGTGGCCTTGTCGTTGGCCTGGTCGCTGTCTTGCGTGGTGAAGCGCCCTGCGGTGTCGATCAGCACCGCGCGGTCGGTGAACCACCATTCGCAGTCGCGCGTGCCGCCGACGCCGCGCACTGCCGACTCGCCCATCTGCGACGACAGCGGAAAGCGCAGCCCCGCGTTGCGCAGCGCGGTGGTCTTGCCCGACCCCGGGGCGCCGATGATCAGGTACCACGGCAACTGGTACAGATAGCGCCCCGACAACCGCGCGTTGAGCTGCTGCCACCAGCCGCCCTTGCCGCCCTCGCCTTCGACGGCGAAGCGCGCCTTGCGCAGCGAAGCCAGGGCGTTGCCGAAGCGCTCGCGCACCGACGCCAGGTCGGCACTCTCGGCCGCCGCGCCGCCGCTGGGAGCCGCCACCAGTTGCGCCACCACCTGCGCGTTGCCGCGCCGCGCGCGCCAGGCCTGCCACGCGAAGATCGCCACCACCGCCAGCACCAGCACCACGCTGGTGACCCAGCGCGAGCGCTCGCTGTCGAGCGGCCGCAACTCGCCGATGGCCACCAGCGGGCCGAACCACCACACCAACGCCAGCAGGCCGAGCAGCAGCAGCCCGACCAGCACGAAACGGTTGAAGATCAGCCCGAGCAGCTTGCGCAGCATCGCAAGCCCTAACGCGATGCCGCCGGCTTCGCCGGTTGTGTCGGCGTGCGCGCCTGCACGTCGGGGCGCGCGGTGAAGACCGTGATCTCGACGCGCCGATTCAACGCGCGGTTGGCCTCGCTGTCGTTGGGCCGCAGCGGTTCGCCGTCGGCGCGGCCTTCGGCACGGATGCGGTCGGCCGGCACGCCGGCGGCCACCATCAGGTCGCGCACGCTGCGCGCACGGGCCTCCGACAAGTGCCAATTCGAAGGAAAGCGCGTGGTGCGGATCGGCGTGTTGTCGGTGTGCCCGGTCACCAGCACGCTGCCGCCGACGCGCACCACTGCATCGGCGACGCGGCGCATGGTCTCCTCGCGCTCGGGTTTCAGGCTCGCGCTGCCGCTGGCGAACAGGCCGTCGCCGCGCAGCGTGACGACGCTGCGATCGACCTCGTCGCGCACGGTGACGAGACCGGCGCGGATGTCGGGCTGCAGGAACACCGCGAGCCGCGGCTGCGGCGCCGGCTGCGGCACCGCGGCCACCGGTGGCGGCAGCCGAAGACGCTGGATCGCGGCGTACACTGGGTCGGCCCGGTCGGCCAGCGAGGTGGCGAAGCCGAAGTAGACGCCGCCCAGCACGAGCACGCTCAGCGCCGCGGTGACCGCCAGCGGCAGCCACGACAGCGCGCGGCGCTGCGCAGCGGCCTGCCCCGCCCAGTGCTGCGCCAGCGCACTCGGATAGGCGCCGCGCTGCTGCGCGATGATCTGCGCCAGCCGCGCGCGCACCGCCTCGAGCTGCGCGCGGCCGTTGTCGATGACGCGGTAGCGGCCCTCGAAACCGAGCGCCATCGCGGCATAGATCAGCTCGAGCAGGTCGAGGTTGGCGTCGGGCTTCTCGGCCAGCCGCGCCATCAACTGGAACACCTTCTCGCCACCGAACGCCTCGTTGTGGAACTCGGCCAGCAGGCTGTGGCGCGCCCACGCGCCGGTGCCGCCCCACGGCGTGTCGGCCGCGGCCTCGTCGAGCATCGTGCACAGGATGTAGCGCGCCGCCATCACGCGCTCGGGCGCGATGCCGCGCTCCTGCGCGGCGCTGACGAAACCGCGCACGCCTTGCGCCAGCGTCGCGCGCAGTGCGGCCACGTCGGCGACCTGCCGCGTCTGCCGCAACTGCGGCACCAGCAGCAGCAGCCGGTTGGCCAGCGCGAGCAGCGGGTTCAGGCCATGGTCGGGCGATGGCGCATCGGGCGCGGCACCGAGCTGCGTGTCGGTGGCCTCGGCGCCGCTGCGCCAGCCACCGGGCGTCGGGCGCACGAAGGTGCGCGGCGGGTCGAACGAGGCGAACGGGTCGGCAAACGGTGGCGGGTCGGTCGCCATGACGGGCACTCAATCCTGGCGAATCGCCCACAGCTCGAGCTCGAGGCCGGGGAAGTCGCCGGCCACGTGCAGCGCCAGGCTGCCCGTGCGCTCGAGCTGCTTCCACAACTCGCCCTGGCGGTCGATCTCGAAGTAGTGGCTGCCGGCGTGGTAAGGCAACTGGCGCGGCGCCACCGGCAGGCTGCGCAGCGCGATGCCGGGCAACTGCAGGTTCACCAGATCCTTCAGCCGCTCGGCGGGCCCGAGCTTGGACTGCGCGGGGAAGCGCTGGCGCACGTGCTCGGCTGGCACGTTGGCGCGCACCGCGAGCACGAAGCCGGCGCTGCGCAGCAGCTCGGTATCGGCTACCACCGCGGTGCGCACGCCGTGGCTGCGATCGACCAGCTCGATCTGCTGTGCGCGGCGCTGGATCGTGGCCGACAGCATCTCGCGCAGATCGAGCACCAGCGGCGAGAAGACGGCTTGCAGATCGTCGTGGCGGTACGCGGGGTATTCCGGCGGCACGCGCGCGCCCTCGGCGAACGACGCCAGCTCGCCGGCCCATTGCAGCAGCGCGAGGTGGAAGAACCACGGGTGCACGCTCGGCGCGGCGGCGAACTGGTGCAGCACCGGCACCGCGCGGTTGAGCAGCATCAGCATCAGGAAGTCGGCGATCTCAGATACGCCGTGGCCGAGCTGGCCCATCTGCGCGGCCAGCGTCTTCGCGCGCTGCTGGGCCAGCCCGTGCAGCAGCGTTGCGGTGGCCGAGAGCTGGCCGCTGGCCTGGATTCGCGTCTGCGGCGCGATGTAGCCGCGGTCGATCGTCACCTGCGCGTCGGCGCGGCGCTCGACCACGCGCGCGATGCCCAGCAGCGCGTAGGCGTCGGTGGCGTCGCGCGCGCGCAGCAGCTGCAGCCGCGGCGCGCCGAGCTGCACCGGCTCGGGATCGTCGGCGGCGTTGACGTGATCGCGCAGCGCGGCATCGACCACGGTGTAGCGGCTCGCCGCGTTGCCCTGCCCGTCGCCGAAGTCGACCTCGGTGACGCCGCTCGACGCGCGCGGCACCGCGAGATAGATCACCTCGTTGGTGACGTCGGCGGCGATCTCCAGCGCGGGCGGCAGCGCGTCGGCGTCGGGGATCGAGAACGCGGTGCCGTCGGGCAGCACGCCGCTGGCGCGCAACAGGCCGACGCGGCCGAGTGCGAACTGGCTCTCGTCGAGCACGAGTTCGTCGAAACCCCAGGCGTAGGGCTGCCCGGCGCGCACCCGCGCGTCGAGCTGGTGCTCGGCGAAGCGCGCTTCCTGCTGGAAGTGATGCGGCTGCAGGAACATGCCCTGCGACCAGACCACACGATGGCGCAACGTCATGCCCGCCCGACGCCTTCAGGGCTGCACGCTGGTCGACAGCGCGAGTGCGTCGGCGCGGATCGCCAGCTTGTATTCGCGCCCCGGCTGCACCGGCACCACCGTGCGCCACACCGCGTGCTCGAGGTCGCGATACAGCGCGACGATGCCGATGAAGCGCGTGTCCGCGCCGAGCGTCTTGACCCACGGCCGCGACTCGCCCGGTTGCAGCGTCATCTCTTCGCGCGCGGTGAGGTCGGCGGCGAGCGCGGTCTGGTCCGACTGGTAGAGCGACATGAAGTCGGCGCGGTTGAACGCGGTGGCCGACTTCAGCTCGTAGATGCGCACGTGCAGCGGCGACGGCCGGCCCGAGACGCTGGGGTTCAGCCCGGCCGCAGCCTGGATCGTGCCGTTGACCTTGGCCGGTGGCGGCGGCTTGGGCGTGCCGCACGCCGACACCAGCAGTGCCGCCAGCATCGACACGCACGCCCGGCGCGCTGTGCGCGCCGCATCGGCTGCCTGTCCCCGGCGGTGATCGCGCATCGTCGTCGCCATTGCTCGTGTGCGGCGCCACAGAATAGCCGCCGCGGCCCCGGTGCATTGCGTGACCAAGGTCACCCGACCCGCAGGCCGATGGCGGCCGCCGTTGCAGCGCGACGGATCGCCGACGCAGCACTCAAACGCGCGGCGGCGGCATCGCAGGCAGCGCGGCCTCGACCGCGCGCGCGATCGCCAGCAGGCGCGCATCGGCGTGGCGCGGCGCATCGAGCTCGAGCCCGAGCGGCAGGCCGGCGCGCGTCGTCGCCGCGGGCACGCTGATACCGGGAATGCCCGCCACGCTGGCCGGGCTGCAGTTGCGGATGAAGGTC
>DASURM010000262.1:0-2366 GCA_036280035.1 Burkholderiaceae bacterium
ATCGGTGATCAGGTTGATCCACAGGATCTGCGTGGCGAGCAGCGGCAATGCGATCGCGCCGGTCGCATCGGGCGCCAGCCCGATCGCATCGGCGAGCACGACTCCGAGGAACACAGTGAGAACCTCGCCCATGTTCGACGACAGCAGGTAACGTAGGAACTTGCGGATGTTGTCGAGGATCCGGCGCCCCTCGCGCACCGCGTCGACGATGGTGGCGAAATTGTCGTCGGCAAGGATCATCTTGGCGGCCTGCTTGGCGACCTCGGTGCCGTTGACGCCCATCGCCACGCCGATGTCGGCCGCCTTCAGCGCCGGCGCGTCGTTGACGCCGTCTCCGGTCATTGCCACGACGTGACCGTCGGCCTGCAGCGCATCGACGATGCGCATCTTGTGCGCCGGCGCCACGCGCGCGTAGACCGCGGTGGCGCGCACCGCCTGCGCGAACGCGGCCTCGTCGAGCGCGTCGAGATCGGGCCCGGCGAGCACCGCCGCGCCCGGCGGTACCAGGCCGAGATCGGCGGCGATGCGCGCGGCGGTGCGCGGATGGTCACCGGTGATCATCACCACGCGGATGCCGGCGCGGTGCGCCTCGGCGATCGCCGCCGCCGCCTCCTCGCGCGGCGGGTCGATGATGCCCACCGTGCCGACGAAGATCAGGTCGCGCTCGAGGCGATCCTCGTCGGCGTCGCTGTCTTCGTCGGGTGCCAGCGGCCGATAGGCCACCGACAGCGTACGCATCGCCTCGCCCGACAGGCGATCGACGTCGGCCAGGATGCGTGCGCGCGCCGCCGGGTCGAGCGCGTGCGTCTGCACGCCCTCGCGCAGGCGCGTGCAGCGGCCGAGCAGGACGTCGGGCGCGCCTTTGCACACCAGCACCCGCGCGTCGCCCTGCTCGTGGTCGACCTCGACGGTGGACATCATCTTGCGCTCGGAGGTGAACGGCAGCTCGCGCACGCGCTCGAAGCGCCGCGCGCGCCGCTCGTGGCCGCCCAGCTTGCGTTCGGCCACCAGGAACGCCGCCTCGGTGGGATCGCCCTGGATCTCCCACACGCCGGCCTCGCCCTCGCGCAGGTCGGCGTTGCCGGCCAGGCTGCCGCCGCCCAGTACCACCAGATGCTCGGCGCGCATCGCCGCATCGGGCGCCGCGCCGCCGCGCTCGCGTTCGACGTGGCCTTCGGGCGCATAGCCCACGCCGGTCACTCGCGCCGCGCCGGCAGCGGTCACCACGCGCTGGATCGTCATCTCCGAGCGCGTCAGCGTGCCGGTCTTGTCGGAGCAGATCACCGACGCCGAGCCGAGCGTCTCCACCGACGACAGCTTCTTCACGATCGCCTTGTTGCGCGCCATGCGCTGCACGCCCAGCGCCAGCACCACCGAGAGGATCGCCGGCAACCCCTCGGGCACGGCGGCCACCGCCAGCGACACGCCCAGCAGCAGCACCTCGACCACGTCGGACACGCTGCGCGCCGGCGAGAGCGCCAGCACGGTGGCCACCACCACCGAGGCCACCACCAGCACCGCGATGCCGAGCATGCGGCCGATGCGCGCGATCTCGACCTGCAGCGGCGTCGGCGCCTCGACGGTGGCCTCGAGCAGGGTGGCGATCGAGCCCATCTCGGTGTGCATGCCGGTGGCGGTGACCACCGCGCGAGCGCTGCCTTGCACCACCGACGTCCCCTTGAACACCATGTTGAGGCGGTCGCCCAGCGCAACGCCCTCCGGCAGCACGGCGGCGTCCTTCAGCACGGCCTCGCTCTCGCCGGTGAGCGAGGCCTCCTGCACGCGCAGGCTGGCGCAGTGCAGCAGCCTCGCATCGGCACCGACCGCGTCGCCCTCGGCCAGCAGCAGGATGTCGCCGGGCACCAGCTCGCTGCTCGGCACGCGTTGCAGCCGGCCGTCGCGTTGCACCGCCGAGGTCACGGCGGTCATCTTCGCCAGCGCGGCCACCGCGCTCTCGGCCCTGGCCTCCTGCACGAAGCCGAGCACCGCGTTGAGCACGACGATGAGCCCGATCACCAGCGCGTCCACCGGCCAGCCGTGCGCGCCTTCGATCCACCAGGCGAGCAGCGAGATCGCGACCGCGCCGATCAGCAGGTAGACCAGCGGGTCGTGCAACTGCGCCAGCAGGCGCCGCCAGGCCGGCACCGGTGCGGTGGCGCGCAGCTCGTTGGGCCCGTGAGCGGCCTGCCGGCGCGCGACCTCCGCCGCGCTCAAGCCGCCATCGGCATCGCTGGCCAGCGCGTGCGCCACCGCGCCGGCATCGCGGGCCCATGGGGCGTCCGACGGCGCGGGCGTGGCAGCGGTCACCGATTCATGCCGTCTGCAGGGTCGACACCAGCACGTCGGCGCTGCACTCGGACAGCACC
>DASURM010000263.1:0-3092 GCA_036280035.1 Burkholderiaceae bacterium
GCGAGGATTGCGCGCAGCTCGGGCTGGCCGATCAGCACGATCTGCAGCAGTTTGCGTTCGTTGGTCTCGAGGTTGGTCAGCAGGCGCAGCTGCTCGAGCACGTCGGTCGACAGGTTCTGCGCCTCGTCGATGATCAGCACGCTGTTCTGCCCCGCGGCGTGCGTGCGCAGCAGGTACTCGTTGAGCGCGTCGACATGGTCCTTCAGCGTCGCCGACGACGAGCCGCGCGCGTGCACCTCGATGCGGAACTCCTCGCACACCGACTGCAGCAGCTCCAGCGCGGTGAGCTTGGGGTTGAAGATGTAGGCGACGTTGACCCGCTTGGGCACCTGCTCGAGGAAGCAGCGGCACACGGTGGTCTTGCCCGCGCCGATCTCGCCGGTCAGCAGCACGAAACCGCCGCCGCCGCGCACGCCGTACAGCAGGTGCGCCAGCGCCTCGCGATGGCGCTCGCTCATGAAGAGGTAGCGCGGATCGGGCGCGATCGAGAACGGTTCGCGCTTGAGGCCGAAATGGGCCGCGTACATGGGCGCGAAGGATACCCGTGCCCGCGCCCCTGCCAGCGCGCCGCGAACCGGTCAATGACCTGGGCCGAACTCGGGTGCGCCGCGAATGCGTTTCGCGGCAAACGCACGGTGTGAATTGTTCGCGCGCACCGCGCCGCCGCGGTGGGGTCGCGCCGACGCCGCCAAGAGTTGCACGGCCCACGCCGGGGTGCGGGCCACCACGCGAGCAGCGACTCGCGTACAACTCGCACCCACTCGAACCTGACCCAGGGAGTGACTGGATGAACAAGAGAGTCCAAGCGGCCGAAGGTGGCTCGCGCCCGGGCCTCAGACTGATCGTGCCGATGCTGTTGCTCGTCGGCGGTCTGGGCGCGGCGACCTGGGGGCTCGGCGAGTGGCTGGTGCTCCGGCACGCGGTCAACGAGGGCCGCACGGTGGCCGACATCGCGGACAACATCGGCAAATGGGCGTCGCAATACGGCGGCGTGCACGTGCGCACGGTCGGCACCCACGCCAAGATCCCCGGCAACTTCCTCACCCGCTCGATGTACGCGATGTCGGATACCGACGGCCAGGTGCTGCAAGGCGCGCGGGTCGACGGTGCGGTGGCCGAACGCAATGCGCTCGAGCGCGTCGAGGCCTATCACTGGAAGAACCCGGCGCTGGTGCAGCGCGAGGTGGCCGACGTCATCGGCGCCTCGGGCAGCAAGTCGCGCTATCGCCTGACCGCCCGCACGGTGCTCAACAAGAACAACGCCCCCGACGCCTTCGAGCGCGAGGCGCTCGACGCGCTGCAGGCCGCGGCCGATCGCAAGGCCGACGCCGCCGATGCACAGGAGTACTGGCGCGTCAACGGCAACCGCCTGCTGTACGCGCGCGCTCTGGTGGCACAGCCGAGCTGCCTGCGCTGCCACGATAGCCCCGACAAGGCACCGGAGTTCATCCGCACCAACGCGCAGTTCAACGGCGGCGGCGGCTACGGCTACGTGGCCGGCAAACCCGCTGCACTGATCAGCGTATCGGTGCCGCTTGCCGGCCTGGATGCCTCCGCGGTGCGCAGCCTGCCGCCTGCGGTGTGGGCCGCGCTGGGCGTGGCACTCGTCGGCGCGCTGTGGATGCTGCTGGTGGCGCTGCGCCGCCGTCCATAGCGCGGGCGTGCGGCGCCCACCCGACGCGGCGCCGACGGCGCCGCGTCGCGCCTTGCGGGGCCGCGTTTCAGTGCAGCTTCTTCTTGCGACGCGCCGCGCGCTCGATCGCGTCGCGCGCCTGGCGCTGCGCATCGGCACGGCTGACGCGGCGGCGGCGCAGGCGCACGAACGCGTCGCGGGTCCACCACCAGGCGCGCTGCAGCGAGCGATCGACGCGCGCGCGCAGGGCACGCGGCAGCGCCATGCGCACCAGCATCGCCAGGCACATCAGCAGGATCACCGCGGCCAAAGGCTTTTCAATCATCGAAAGGCTCTGACGCTGGCGGAGACGGTGAGATTCGAACTCACGGACGGCGTAAACCGTCGGCAGTTTTCAAGACTGCTGCCTTAAACCGCTCGGCCACGTCTCCTCTTGCGTGAGCATGCTACGGCAGTTTGCGGGTCCTCAGTAAGTCGAGTCGCGCACCGTGTCGAGCTGCTCGCACAGCTCGCGGGCGCCGATCACCACGCGGTCGGACTGGCGGTGCAGCAGGTCGGGGTCCACCTGCAGCAGGTGGCCTTGTCGCACGGCGCGCAGCGCGCCCAACCTGCTCCAGCGGTCCAGTGGGGTCGGGCCGTACGAGTCGCTCCAGCCGGCGACGATGGCGTCGGGGTCCGCCAACAGCACCGCCTCCTCGGTCACCGTCGGCGTCAGCGGCCTCTGGTCCGCGAACACGTTGTGCGCGCCGCACAGCTCGAGCACCTGGCTGATCAGGTGCTCGCCGTTGACCGTGATCAGCGGCGGGTACCAGATCTGATAGAAGACCTCGAGCCGCCGACGCCCCGCGTATCGAGCCCGCAGCTCCGACACCGCGGCGTCGAACTGTTGCGCCCGCTGCTCGGCGAGCGGTTGCGTGCCCGCCAGCACGCCGAGGTCGCGCAGCGTGCGCGAGATGTCGGCCAGCGTGCGCGCCTCGCTGGCGTAGGTGGGCAGCCGCAGCGTGGCCAGCCGCTGCAGTTGTTGCGGCGAGTTGCCGTGGCGCCAGGCGAGCACCAGGTCGGGCTGCAGCGCGACGATGCGCTCGAGGTCGAGCAGTGCGCTGTCGCCGACTCGCGGCACTTGCTTGGCCGCCTCGGGGAAGTCGGCGTAGTCGACGGTGCCCACCACGCGGTCGCCGGCGCCGATTGCGAACATCAGTTCGGTCAGGTGCGGGGCCAGGCTGACCACGCGCTGCGCAGGCGCCGCCAGGCGCACCGGGTGGCCGTCGATGTCGAGCACTTGCACCGGCTCGGCCCTGACGGCGCCGGCGAACGCCAGCAGCGCCGCCGCTGCGACGACGATCAGTCGGCGACGTAGAGCCATCGCGAATCGAGGCGCCGGCGGCGCAGCGGGTGCTGGAACACGGCGCTCAGCGCCTGCTCGGTCATCACCTCGTCGGCCGGGCCGGCGATCGGCGCC
>DASURM010000264.1:0-3665 GCA_036280035.1 Burkholderiaceae bacterium
GCAAGGGCGACGCGATGAAGAAAGACGCCACGGGCAAGGGCGCGATGCACAAGGACGCCATGAAGAAGGACGCGATGACCAAGTCCGACGCGATGAAGAAGGACAAGATGGCCAAGGACAAGATGGGGAAGGACGAGATGAAGCACGACGCCATGACCAAGGACGCCATGGCCGGCGACGCGATGAAGAAGTGAGTCAGCCCAGCCAGCGCGCCAGGTGCTCGCGCACGAATTCGTCGTCGTGCACCTGCGGGTGGGCCGCACAGTTTCTAGCGGCGCACGGCGCGGCGCGGCCTGATGCCCAGCGGCAGAGCGGGGACGAGCCAATCCGGGCACACTGGCGCCATCGCATCTCGCTGGCCGTTCATGACTCCGTTTGGTTTCGACAACACCTATGCCCGTGAGCTACCCGGCTCGTACGTGGCGTGGAAACCGGTGGCGGTTCCGGCGCCGCGCTTGCTGTTCTTCAACGACGCTCTCGCCGCCGAACTCGGGCTCGACGCCGCAATGCTGGGCGGTGCCGAGGGCGCTGCGCTGTTCGCCGGCAATGCGCTGCCCGACGATGCCGAGCCGATCGCACAGGCGTACGCCGGCCACCAGTTCGGCGGCTTTTCGCCGCAGCTCGGAGACGGCCGCGCGCTGCTGCTCGGCGAGGTGATCGACCGCGCGGGGCGCCGCCGCGACATCGCGTTCAAGGGTTCGGGCCGCACGCCGTTCTCGCGCGGCGGTGACGGCAAGGCCGCCGTCGGCCCGATGCTGCGCGAGGTGCTGATCGGCGAGGCGATGCATGCGCTGGGCATCCCGACCACCCGCGCGCTGGCCGTCGTCGCCACTGGCGAGCCGGTCTACCGCGAGACGGTGCTGCCCGGGGCGGTGCTGACCCGCGTCGCGTCGAGCCATCTGCGCGTCGGCACTTTCCAGTTCTTCGCCGCGCGCGGTCAGTCCGACCCGCTGCGCCAGCTCGCGGAATACACGATCGCGCGCCACGACCCGGCGCTGGCCGGCACGCCCGACCGCATCCTCGGCCTGCTGCGCGCGGTCGCCGAGCGGCAGGCCGCGTTAATCGCGTCGTGGATGAACGTGGGCTTCATCCACGGCGTGATGAACACCGACAACATGGCGATCTCCGGCGAGACCATCGACTACGGTCCTTGCGCCTTCATGGAGGCCTACGATCCGGCGGCGGTGTTCAGCAGCATCGACCACGGTGGACGCTACGCCTACGGCAACCAGCCGCACGTCGCGCGCTGGAACCTGGCGCGCTTCGCCGAGTCGCTGTTGCCACTGATGGCGCAGCCGGACGACGAGGACGCCATCGAAGGCTCGGTGGCGCAGGCGATGGCGGTGATCGACGCGTTTCCCGGCCTGTACGACAGCGCGTTGCGGCGCGGTCAGCGCGCCAAACTCGGCATCGCCTCTGCGTCGGCTGCCGATCAACAAGAGGATGCCGCGCTCGCCGACGACTGGCTCGCGTTGCTTCACGCGCAGCGCGTCGACTTCACGCTCGCGTGGCGCCGGCTCGCGGACGCCGCGCAAGGACAGGACGTTGCGCTGCGCGCATTGTTCGCCGAAGCGGCGGCCCTCGACGACTGGCTCGCGCGCTGGCGTGCGCGCTGCGCGCGTGACGACGCGGCCGCTGGCGCAGGCGCGACGGCACGCGCCGCGCGGATGCGGCGCACGAGCCCCCGCATCATCGCGCGCAACCACCGCGTCGAAGAGGCGCTGGCAGCGGCCTCCAACGACAACGACCTCCAACCGTTCGAGCAGCTGCTCGCCGCGCTGCGCCGCCCGTTCGACGAGGCGCCGGAGCTCGCACGCTATCTCGAGCCGGCGCCGCCTGAGGTCACGGCCTGCTATCAGACGTTTTGCGGCACCTGAGCGGTCGGTGGCCGGGGCCCGTTGCTGTGGCCAGTAGCGGCCATCCAACACGATGGCACCGAACGACCGTGAGACTGGTTGCAGACAGTCGAAGTCAGCGATCGAACTGACACTCTCCGCGCGATAGCAGAACGTCAGCGAACGACAGGCGGCCGTACTCCTGCTTGATGATGGAACCGACGCGGACCAAGGGCTCTGAGCGCGTGGCAGGTGCCTATGACCGCGCAGCCAGCGGCAGGTTCAGCAGCAGGTTCTGCGGCTTCATCCGCAGCTGGCCCTGCGGGTTGGCCATCAGGGCCAGGTAGACCGGCACGCCGGCCACATCAGCACGCATCTCGGCGGCGTTGGCGAACTGCAGGCGGAAGAGGCCGACGATGCGCGCCAGTCGCTCGCCGTCGACCAAGGTGCCGGCGTAGAGATCGTTGAGCAGCGCAGTGGCCTCGACATCGAGGCCGACGTGCCAGCGCCAGCGCGCGTCGTCGATCCGCGGCACCGGCATGATCCGCACCTCGGCGCCGAGCAGCTGCCGCACCCAACGTTCGAGCAGAACGGCCAGCGGCTTCAACCCCGAGCGCGCATTGCCGAGCTTGAAGTGCACGCCGTGGCCAACGTCGCTGCTGATTTCCTGCGTCAGGTCGAGAAGCAGCGAGCTGCGGAAGTGCGGGCTGGTGGCGTCGCGCCAGTAGCGCGATTCGGTGTCGGCGCAAAGCACCGGCAGCTGCGCCGGCAGCGCCTTGACCTGCGCTTGCGCCATCAGCCGGCCGAGCTCGCCGAGGCCCTGGCTCTGGCGAAACTCCTCCAGCGTCTCCAGGTCAGCGGCGAGCACGCGGCCTTCCTCAAAGCTCAGCCGTTGCGTGCGGAAGAAGAGCTCGGCTGCGCGCGCCTGCAGCGGATCGGGCGGCTCGTCGAGCATGCCAGCGACGATAGCCTGTAACGCCAAGTCGATGAACAGCGGCGGCACCGTCACGCCGTGGCTGACCTGCGCGATCACCCAGGCCTGCAGCGATCCCGCGGCCTGCACGCCGTCGCGCAGGCTCAGCAGGTGGCGGTAGTTTTCGCGGGCATCGGGATCGGCGATCGCCGCCAGCTCCGGCGCCGCCACTTCGCGCATCGGCTCCTGCTGCAGGCGCCGGTGCAGGGCGGTCTCCGCACGGCACGAGTCAGCCACCAGCGCCATCTCCGGACGCGCTAACCAATGTAGCCACCAAGCCGGCGTCGGCACAAGCGCGCCATCGTCGCGCTGCTCCAAATGGGCTCGGCCGCATGAAGGCCACAGGGCTGTGGCGGGAGGTGTCATACAGCGATTGTGTGGCGCTTCCTGGCCGGAAGCACTGGCATCACCGAGACGATGACGCTCCAAGACTGATTGCAGTCAGTTGGGGTTGGTCCCTTGAACGACTGCTCAGGTCAGTAGCGGTCGTTCGTTGCCTCCCTTGGGCTGCTTCCGCTGCACCTTGGAAGCTCCGTTCATCTAGGCACGAGTCGAACGTCAGCTCTCCAAACCCGCGACCTGGCGCATAGAGTCTGGTAACGCCACTCCGCGGGCCGCCACATGAAGCGATTCGTCGATGGAGACGACCGCCACCAGGTCACGCTGCTGCCCGAATGCCTGGATGACTTCATGGACGAGGACAACCCGGTCCGGGTCATCGATGCTTTCGTCGAGGAGTTGGATCTTCAAGCCCTGGGCTTCCTGGGAATGGAGCCCGCAGCGACTGGCCGGCCCTCCTACCACCCGTCGGTGCTGCTCAAGATCTACATCTACGGCTACCTCAACCGCATTCAGTC
>DASURM010000265.1:0-2526 GCA_036280035.1 Burkholderiaceae bacterium
CAGGCAGTTCTCGCAGCTGCGTCGGCGGCGTGAGCGTGCTCTGGTAGGCGTCCACCAAGGCCTGCTGCGCATTCAGGCGCTCGCCCAGGTCGGCCCGCGTCGCCGGCGCGTGGGCCACTTCCGGCCGTCTGGAGGGTCTGCTCGTCGTCGCGCCTGCCGATCACTCCGCAGTCAACTGCGTCCAGAACTCGCGTGGCGAAACGATGGGCAGGTTCTTCACTCGACGCAATCCGAGCAGAGCCTTGTCGCCGGTCACGAAGACATCGGCCGACGCTGCGATGGCGCAAGCGACGACCCATTCGTCATCGAGGTCGTCGATCCCCAAGGCAACGGGCGCCTTGGCCGCGGGCACTTGCACGAATCGGCCCAACACCTGCAGCACCTCATTGCGCCCCGGCGCAGGCATGCGCAGTTTGGCTCTCAGGATTCTGCGCACCTCAACCAGCACTGGCGCGCCGATCAGCAACTCGTGATCGGTGGCGGCCAGGCGGAACACATCGGCGCACAGGCCGCGTGTCGCGAAGGCCGCGATCAGCACATTGGTGTCGATAAAGACCCTCACGAAACGGCGTCGAACACGTCGTCATCGGTGAGCCAGCCGGCGCGCTCCGCGAAGGCGCGGGTCTTGCGCCGCGCATTCGAGAACTCGATCAACGCGAGTTGGCGCTCGAGCGCTTCGCGCACCAGATCGCTGCGCGTCCGGCCGGTGGCATCGGACAAGCGTGAGAGACGCGCTTGCAGGGCTTCTTCGAGCCTGATGGTGACAGTTGCAGGCATGTCGGATCCGTTGAGAGAAGTTGTAAGACACTGTAGCACGGCTCAGATGAATGACCGTTTCACCGGGCTGCAATCGCTCCGCTTGACCTGAGCCGGTGTACGCTGTCGCGCCATTGCGGAGCCACCGGAGGCAGCGGCAATGCGCAAGGGTCGCGGATGGCGGATCGCCGGGTGGGTCGCGATCGGGCTGGTCGTGGCGGCAGCCGTTGCGACACCGCTGGTGCTGTCGCTGCCGCCGTTCGGCGGCGAGGTCGCCGGCGAACGCCTCGCGCGCGCCCGTGCCAGTCCGCACTATCGCGACGGCAGCTTCGCCAACCCGCTGCCCCCGGCGCCGTACACCTGGGGCTACGCCTGGACGCTGCTCGAAGGCACGTTCCTCGGTGACGAGTTGCGCGTGCCGCCGGCTGCGATCCCGGTGGTCGCCGTGTCGCCGCAGGCGCTGCGCACCGCACCACACAAGCCCGGGCTGCGCGCGTTCTGGATCGGTCACGCCAGCCTGTACGTCGAGATCGACGGCCTGCGCCTGCTGATCGACGCGGTGTTCTCCGACTACGCGTCGCCGTTCGCGTTCGGGCCCAAGCGCTTTCATCCGCCACCGATCGCGCTGGCCGACCTGCCGCCGATCGACGCCGTGTTGATCACGCACGACCACTACGACCACCTCGACATGGCCAGCGTGCAGCAGCTCGCACAACGCAGCGAACGCACGCTGTTCTTCGTGCCGCTGGGCATCGGCGCGCACCTCGAGCGCTGGGGCGTGGCGCGGCAGCGCCTGCGCGAGTTGGAGTGGGGGCAAGCACAGTCGATCGGCGGCGTGCGTTTCGTGTCCACGCCGGCGCGCCACTACTCGGGCCGGCGCCTGGGCGATCGCAACGCGACGCTGTGGACGTCGTGGTCGGTGATCGGTGCACACCACCGCTTCTTCGTCAGCGGCGACAGCGGCTACTCGGATCACTTCGCGGCGATCGGCCAGCAGTTCGGGCCGTTCGACCTCGCGTTCGTCAAGGTCGGCGCCTACGGGCCCGGCGCGCCGTGGCTCGACATTCACATGAGCGCCGAGGATGCGGTGCGTGCGGCGCGCGACGTGCGCGCCAAGCGCCTGTTCCCCGAGCACTGGGGCACCTTCAACCTCGCATTCCACGCCTGGGACGAGCCGATCCGCCGCACGCTGGCCGCGGCGCGCGCGCTCGGCGTCGAGGTGGTGACGCCGCGCGTCGGCGAGTTCGTCGACGCCGACGCGCCGTTTGCCTCCAGCGCGTGGTGGGAGTCGGTGCGCTGAGGGCCCGACGCGCGCAACGGCCTCATTCATCAGCGCATGCCGTCGGGCGCTGCCACCGCCGCCGCTGCGCCGGCACGCGCGCGGAAGAACCATGCGCCGATGACGCATGCGGCCAGCGCGAACAGCGCGCCGACCAGGAACGCCGCCTGATAGCCGGCGTTGAGCGCCGCCGACTGCGCCGCCCCGGCAGCGGCGAGCCCGTCGCTGCGCGCCGCCGCGAGGCTGGCGAGCACCGCCAGCCCGAGCGCCCCGCCCATCATGAACGAGGTGTTGACCATGCCCGACGCCAGCCCCGACTCGCTCGGCGCGACATCGCTCATCGCGGCCAGCAGCAGCGGATTGAACGCGATGCCCGCACCCAGCCCCAGCAGCAGCATGCCGGGCATCACGTCGAACCACAGCGAGCCGTCGATCGGCGCGCGCGCGAACAACGCCAGCCCGATGGTCGCCAGCAGCAGGCCCGCCACCAG
>DASURM010000266.1:0-3616 GCA_036280035.1 Burkholderiaceae bacterium
CACGACCGCCGACACCTCCTGCGGCCGCTCGGCCGCCGCCACCAGCGCGGCGGCGGCGCCCGTGCTGGCGCCGAACAGCCCGATGCGCAGCCCGTTGAGATCGCGCCGCTGGCGCAGCCAGCTCATTGCCTGCAGCAGGCGGTTGGCCAGCAACCCGATGTCGAACACCTTGGCGCGGTCGTCGCCTTCGGCCTCGTGCAGCAGATCGAACAGCAGCGTGCCGAGCCGGCGACCGTGCAGCATCTCGGCGACGAACCGATTGCGCGGGCTGCGCCGGCTGCTGCCGCTGCCGTGCGCGAACACGACCAGGCCGTGCGCCGCGCTCGGCACATCGAGCTCCCCACCCAGGGCATGGGGGCCGACCAGCACTTGCTGATGAATCGCCATGACAACGTGCGCGACGACTCGCGTGCGCGCTCAAAGGCGATTGAACCTCGATGTTCCTCGCGGTTGCTTGAGCCTGCGCAAATGCGCGCACACGGAACGGCGTGAAATGACATCCATCGTGCCGGTGGGAGACCGACCATGTTCGAACGCAAGCTGACCGCGGGGGACGTTTGCACCCGCATCGTTTCGGTGGCCTATCCGGAGCTGTCGGTCGAAGAGGCGGCGCGCGTGATGCGCGAGCAGCAGGTGGGCTCACTGGTGGTCGTCGAGGAACGCAACGCCGCCGAGCGCCAGGTGGTGGGCATGTTGACCGACCGCGACATCGTCACCCAGGTGGTCGCGGCGCAGAGGAATCCGCAGGCCGTGCGCGTGGCCGACGTGATGAGCCGCAACGTGGTGACGGCACGCGAGGACGACACCGTGCTCGAGCTGCTCGCCGCGATGCAGCGCACGGGCGTGCGGCGCATCCCGATCGTCGGTGGCGGCGCTCGCCTGGTCGGTGTGGCGGCGATCGACGACGTGCTGCCGGTGGTCGCCGACGCGATGGGCGCGCTGGCCGGCGCGGTGGGCGCTGCGCGGCGACACGAGCGCACCGCGCCGGGCACGCCGCTGCGCAAGCCCTGAACACACGCGGCGGGCGGCCTCGCCGCGGTGACTAGCCTTGCATGCACACCAGCGGCGTCAGGCGCGCTAGCCTTTCACGCACGCCAGCGGCGTCAGGCGCGCCACCTTGCGCGCGAGGCGCGCGACTTGGGCGGCATCGACCACCGCACCGACGTCCTTGCGTGCGCGCCACCGGCACGCCGCCGCGCGTCGGCCAACTGCCGGCCGGCATCGCTGCGGTCGTCGAACCGGATCATCGAGCGGCGGCGGTCGACAGGTGTTGCAGCAGCCACTCGCCGGCCGAGTCGGCGACGCGCCGCAGCGCACCGGCCTCTTCGAACAGGTGCGTCGCGCGCGGCACCACCTCGAGCCGCTTTTCGCAGGTGAGCTGGCGCGCCGCCTCGCGGTTCAGCGCCAGCACCTCGGCATCGAGCGCGCCGACGAGCAGCAGCGTCGGCGCTCGCACCTGCGTCAGCGCGGGCCCGGCGAGATCGGGGCGCCCGCCGCGCGAGACGACCGCCGACACTTCTTGCGGCCGCTCGGCCGCCGCAACCAGCGCTGCGGCGGCGCCGGTGCTGGCGCCGAACAGGCCGAGCCGCAGTCCGTTGAGGTCGCGCCGCTCGCGCAGCCACGACATCGCCTGCAGCAGCCGGTTGGCGAGCAAGCCGATGTCGAACACGTTCGCGCGGTCGCGGCCCTCGGCCTCGCTCAGCAGATCGAACAGCAGCGTGCCGAGTCGGCGCGCCTGCAGCACGTCGGCGACGAACCGGTTGCGCGGGTTGTGCCGGCCGCTGCCGCTGCCGTGCGCGAACAGTACGAGTCCGTGCGCCGCTCTCGGCACCACGAGCTCGCCTGGCAGTGCATGCGGACCGACCAGAACCTGCTGATTGACTATCACGACAAACCAGCGCGCGATACTGCCTGCGCGCCTCCGTGTTGATTGGACCTCGATGTTCGGCTCGATTTCTTGAGCCTGCGCAAATGCGCGCACGCGCTCCGGGGTGAAATGACAATGAACTTGCCCCAGGAGCCGTACGATGCCAAGGTTGCCATTTAGTTCGATGATCGTGCGCAGGAAGCCGGTCACTATGGCGCTGTGGGCGGCAACGCTCGCTGCCACCTGCGCGACGGCGTCGGCGCAGAGCGCGCCGAGCCGCGGCCAGTTGCTCTATACCACGCACTGCGTCGCCTGCCACAACACCGAGCTACACTGGCGCCAGCGGCGGCAGGCCACCGACTGGGACACGTTGAAGGCACAGGTGCGCCACTGGCAGGCGCGCGTGCTGCTCAACTGGGACGAGCCCGACGTGGTCGAGGTGACGCGCCACCTCAACGACACGATCTACCGCTTTCCACAGACCGGCGACCACCGGAGTTGAGGCCGCGGTCTTCGTCGCGGCGAGGTCGTCGGCCGTTCGCTGCGGCGCAGCACGCGATTCCGGCGACGGCAGCGCTGCCCCGGGTACGATGCCAATCTTGGTTTGCCGCTGCCATCGAGGTTGAGTCCGGTCAATCGCGCCGCTAGTGGGCGCGATAAGTTCACCAGCGGTCGCATGGCGCGGCCCGCGGCGAGTCAGAGGGAGACAAGGCATGCGCAAGTCTGCAGTGGCCCTGGTGGCCGGTGTGATGGTGTGCGGCACGGCCGGTGCCCAGTCGACGACGGCCGAACTCAAGGCTGCGCTCGACCAGGCGATGAAGACGATCCAGGACCTGCAGGCGCGCGTGAAGGCGCTCGAGGACCAGAAGGCCGCGCAGCCCGCTGCCGCGCAGCCCGCGGCCGCAGCGGCCGCGCCTGCCGCGGCGCCGGCGGTGGCGCCGGGCTCCGCCGCCGAGGCCGGCGCGCCCGAGGCGGGTCAGGCGCGCGTCGAGATCTACGGCCAGGCGATGGTCGACGCGATCTACGACTTCAAGAAGATGAACCCGCAGTGGGCGGCCACGCTGCGGCCGTCGCAGATCCCGATCGTGTGCCCGGGCAGCCCCGGCTGCGGCGAGGACGGCCAGTTCACCTTCAGCATCCGCCAGTCGAGCCTCGGCGTGCGCGGCTTCATCCCCACGCAGTACGGCCTGATCAAGACCGACCTCGCGTTCGACCTGTTCGGCAGCGACGGCAGCACCAGCATCCACTGGCTGCGCGCGTGGGCCGAAATGGGCATGTACGGCGTCGGGCAGTACGACTCCAATTTCATGGATCTGAGCGTGTTCCCCAACACCATCGACTACTGGGGGCCGCCCGGCATGGTGTTCGTGCGCACGCCGCAGTTCCGCGTCACGCCGTACCAGGGGCAGGGCATGACGGTGGCGGTGTCGCTCGAGGCGCCGAACTCGGCGATCGACACCGGCAAGGTGACGCAGGTCGACCCGGCGCTCGGCGCCGGAATACAGGGCAAGAACAAGCTGCCCGACCTGGTGGGCTCGTTCCGCTACGGCGGCGACTGGGGCCACGTGCGCGCCGCCGGCATCGTGCGCCAGGTGGGCTTCCACAACACCGCCAGCGCCGACGGCGAACCGGCCAACCAGAAGACGGGCTACGGCCTCAACCTCACCGGCACCTGGAAGGTGCTCGGCATGGGGCAGCTCAACTGGGCGGTGACGACCGGCAAGGCGATCGCCAGCTACATGAACGACG
>DASURM010000267.1:0-3170 GCA_036280035.1 Burkholderiaceae bacterium
CGCGGCGGCCGGCCAGCGCATGCAATCGGGCGCGGATCAGCTTGATCGTGCCCTCGTGCCGCTGCAGCCGGCGCAACTCGTACGGCGTGAGCAGGCCCTTGGCCGCCCAGTAGTAGCGGTGCATCAGCACTTCGCTCGCACGGTGCGCCTTGTTGCCCGCGAGGCCGAAGCTCTCGGCCAGCGCCGTCTGCAGGTCGAACACCAGGCGGTCTTCGCGGCGGCCGGCCAGCGCATGCAATCGGGCGCGGATCAGCTTGATCGTGCCCTCGTGCCGCTGCAGCCGGCGCAACTCGTACGGCGTGAGCAGGCCCTTGGCCGCCAGCTCGCCCCAGCTACGGCCGAGCCCCGCGGCGCGCGCCACCCAGATCACCACCTGCAGATCGCGCAGGCCGCCGGGGCTCTCTTTGCAGTTGGGCTCGAGCGCGTAGGGCGTGTCTTCGTACTTGACGTGGCGCTGGCGCATCTCGAGCGTCTTGGCGCGCAGGAAGTGCAGCGGATCGATCGCCTCGTCGGCGGTGCGCTTGAACGTGCCGTACAACCGCCGCGAGCCGGCCAGGTAGCGCGACTCGATCATCGCCGTCTGCACCGTGATGTCGTTGCCGGCTTCGAGCACGCACTCGTCGACGGTGCGCACCGACGAGCCGATCTCCAGCCCGATGTCCCAGCACGCGGTGACGAAGCCCTCGACCGCGGCGCGCAGTGCGTCGTTGGCGGTATCTGCAACGCCATCGCCGGGCAGCAGCACCAGCACGTCGATGTCGGAGTGCGGAAACAGCTCGGCGCGCCCGTAGCCGCCCACCGCCACCAGCGTGGCGCCCGGCGGCATCGTGCTGTGCGCCCACAGCTCGGTGAGCGTGGCGTCGGCGTGGCGTGTCAGCGTGCGCGTCAGCCGCGACGCCGCCGGCACAGTGGCGCGGGCCTGCATGAAGTGCTGCACCAGCGCGGCCTTGCCGTCGCGCCAGCGCGTGCGCAGCGTCGCAACACCCGCTGCAGGGGTTTGCTCGATCAGGGCCGACATGGCACGCGCTGAAGCGCGAAGGAATCGGGACTCAACCGGCCACGCCGGCGGTGGCAGGCGTGCCGGCCGCCGCTTGGGCGATGAACTCCGGCACCGCCGGAGTGCCGGCCGACACGGTGAGCACCTCGTAGCCGGTTTCGGTGACCACCACCGTGTGCTCCCACTGCGCCGAGAGCGAGCGGTCGCGGGTGACGATCGTCCAGCCGTCGCCCAGCTCGCGGATCTCGCGGCGGCCGGCGTTGATCATCGGCTCGACCGTGAACACCATGCCGGGCACCAGTTCCTCGAGCGTGCCGGGGCGGCCGTAGTGCAGCACCTGCGGCTCCTCGTGGAACTTGCGGCCGATGCCGTGGCCGCAGAACTCGCGCACCACCGAGAAGCCCTGGCCCTCGGCGAAGCTCTGCACCGCGTAGCCGATGTCGCCCAGCCGCGCGCCGGGCCGCACCCGGGCGATGCCCTTCCACATCGCCTCGTAGGTCAGCGTGCACAGGCGCCTGGCGGCGATGGAGCCCTCGCCGACGATGAACATGCGGCTGGTGTCGCCGTGCCAGCCGTCTTTGATGACCGTGACGTCGATGTTGACGATATCGCCCGCCTTGAGCGCGCGCTCGTTCGGGATGCCGTGGCACACCTGATGGTTGACCGACGTGCACACGCTCTTGGGGTATGGCGTATAGCCCGGCGGCGCGTAGTTCAGCGGTGCGGGGATCGCGCCTTGCACGTTGACGATGTGGTCGTGCGCCAGATGGTCGAGGTGTTCGGTGGTGACGCCCGGCTTCACGTGCGGCGTGAGCATGTCGAGCACCTCGGCGGCAAGCCGGCCCGCGATGCGCATGCCAGCGATGTCTTCGGCCGTCTTGAGCGTGATCGCCATGGGGTGAGATTATCCCACCGGTCGCCAAACTACCGCCCCTCGCAGGGGCAGGGGAACCGCGCGGCGCATGACAATCATTCACGGCGTGAATGATCAGCCAGGGGAGAGCACGGCGCCGCCTAGAATCCAACTTCAATGACCCTGCACGGGCCCGCATGTCGTCGCCGCTCCACCTGATTCACCTCGAGGGCGGCCCCGCGCTCTCGGGCTTTCGAGCCCAGGCGCTGCTGCAACGACTGCGTGAGCGCGTGTCTCGCGTGAGCGCGATCCACGCGCGCCATGGCTTCTGGGTGGGTAGCGACCAGCCGCTGCCGCCCGCGTTGCACGACAAGCTGAAGGCGCTGCTCGACAACGGTGAGCGCACCACCGGCCCGACCGACGGCACGCTGATCGTCGTGATGCCGCGCCTGGGCACCGTGAGCCCATGGGCCAGCAAGGCGACCGACATCGCGCACAACTGCGCGCTGCCGGTGCGACGCATCGAGCGCGTCACCGAGTATCGGCTGCAGTTGGAGCGCGGCCTGCTGCGCGCGCCGAAACCGCTGAGCGACACTGAGCTGCAAGCCTGTGCCGCGCTGCTGCACGACCGCATGACCGAGAGCGTGGCGTACGACGTCGAGGCCGCCGCGCATCTGTTCGACGCGCAGCCCGCGCAGCCGATGGCTCACGTGGACGTGCTCGGGCAGGGCAAGGCCGCGCTGGTGGCCGCCAACAGCGAGTACGGCCTCGCGCTGAGCGACGACGAGATCGACTACCTGCTCGACGCCTTTGCCGGCAAGCTGAAGCGCAACCCCACCGATGTGGAGCTGATGATGTTCGCGCAGGCCAACAGCGAGCACTGCCGGCACAAGATCTTCAACGCGCGCTTCACGATCGACGGCGTCGAGCAAGAGCACTCGATGTTCCAGATGATCCGGCACACCGAGAAGATCAGTCCGCAGGGCACGATCTCCGCCTACAGCGACAACGCCGCGGTGATGCAAGGCGGCCCGATCGAGCGCTGGGCGCCGCGCGGCTTCACCAACGCACCGGTGTACGAGGCGCGCGCCGAAACCTCGCACGTGCTGATGAAGGTGGAAACGCACAACCACCCCACCGCCATCTCGCCCTTCCCGGGCGCCTCCACCGGCGCGGGCGGCGAGATCCGTGACGAGGGCGCCACCGGCCGGGGCGCGAGGCCCAAGGCCGGGCTCACCGGCTTCTCGGTCAGCCACCTTCGCCTGCCGGGCACCGACGAGCCCTGGGAGCGCGACGCGGGCGGCAAGCCGCAGCACATCG
>DASURM010000268.1:0-2528 GCA_036280035.1 Burkholderiaceae bacterium
TGCTCGGGCTGCACGCCGAGTTCGCGAGCCGGCACGACATCGAGGCGGCGCATCCCGACGAGCAACCCATCCAGGCAAGCTGGCTGCTGGTCGTGGCTGCGGCGCACTGCTGGATGGGCCGCGTCGCGAAGGCCGAGGCCGCGCTCGCGTCGGTGCGCGCGTGGCTCGACGAACGCAACGCGGCACCGTCGATGCGAAGCCTGGAGGCCCTGGTCGGTTGCGAGTTGGCGCAGGCCAAGCGGGATTGGCCGAGTGCCGAGTACGCCGCCGCGCGGATGGTCAGGCTGGCCGGGCAGAGCGGTGGCGAGCAGGCAGCGCTGATGGGGCACCTGTTGGCCAGCCGCATTTTCGAGCTGCAGGGCCAGCACCAGCGGGCACTGGCCGAGTTGAAGCAACTCGCGGCGCGCGAGCGCCGCATCCGTGCCGAATCCTGGGCCAGCCGCACCACGGTGGTGTCGTGGCAGCTCCAAGTGCGCAGCAGCGAGGAGTCGCGGCGCTCGCTGGAGGCCTCGGCGCAACTGCTGGAGCGGCTTGCGCTCGAAGACGCGATGACCGGCATCGCCAATCGGCGCGCCTTCGAGCAAGTGGCCCTGCAGAGCCTGCAGGCAAGCCACGCCGACGGCGGGCGAGCGCTGTGCCTGGCACTGATCGACGTCGACCGCTTCAAGCGCATCAACGACCACCACGGTCACGTGGTCGGCGACAAGGTGCTGCGGGTCATCGCCGCGATGCTCACCGAGCATGTGCGCGACGAAGACTTCGCAGCCCGGCTGGCAGGCGACGAGTTCGTGCTGCTGCTGCGCCAGACCGCGCTCAACAAGGCCTCCGAGATCTGCGAGCGCGTGCGCAGCGCGGTGGCGGACTACGACTGGACGGCGATTTCTCCCGCACTGAGCGTGACCATCAGCATCGGGGTGGCGCAGTCGCAGGGCAGCGACACGCTCGAAACCCTGATGCGCCGCAGCGACGCCGCGATGTACGAGCGCAAGGCGGCGTCGAAGCTGCAGCCGGTTTGACGCGTGGCCCCCGCCGCCCGCGCTAGCATCGGCAGGCCATGGCCGCCGCGGATCCCAGTTCGGTCGATGTCCTGATTGTCGGGGCCGGCCACAACGGCCTGGTGTGCGCCTGCTACCTGGCGGCCGCGGGGCTGCGCGTGCGCGTGCTGGAGAAGCGCGGCATCGTCGGCGGCGCCGCGGTCACGGAGGAGTTCATCCCCGGCTTCCGCAACTCGACCGCGAGCTATACGGTCAGCCTGCTGAATCCGAAGGTGATCCGCGACCTGCGCCTCGCCGAGCGCGGGCTCGTCATCGTGGAGCGTTCGTTCTCGAACTTCGTGCCGCTCGCCGACGGCCGCTGCCTGCAGTTCGGAGGCGACGCCGACGCCACCCGGCGCGAGGTGGCCAAGTTCTCGGCGCGCGATGCGCTGGCGCTCGGGGCCTACCACGAACGTCTCGATCGGCTCGCCGCCCAACTGAAGCAATGGCTGCTGCGCGCGCCGCCGAACCTCGGCGGACCGCTCGTCGTGCAAGGGCTGCGCGATGCCGCGGCGGCGGCGCGTCTGCTGCTCGACTTCGGCGCGCTGCCCGCGCTCGGCAAGCGCGACCTGATCGATGTGTTCACCAAGAGCGCCGGGCACTGGCTCGATGCCACCTTCGAATCGGAGCCGTTGAAGGCGGTGCTCGGCTGGGACTCGGTGGTCGGCAACTACGCCAGCCCGTACGCGGCCGGGTCGGCCTACGTGCTGCTGCACCACTGCTTCGGCGAGGTCAACGGCAAGGCGGGCCGGTGGGGGCACGCGATCGGCGGCATGGGGCGCATCACCGAGCTGATGGCCGACGAAGCGCGTGCGCGCGGCGTGCAGATCGACCTCGGGCACGGCGTGCAGCGCGTGCTGGTCGAGCGCGGTGCGGCGGTGGGAGTGCTCACCGATCGCGGCGAGGAAATCCGCTCGCGCAGCGTGGTGTCGAACGTGCACCCGCAGGTGCTGTATCGGCGCCTGATCGACGCCAGCGCGCTGCCGGCGGAGTTTCGCGAGGCGATCGACCGCTACCGCAGCGGCTCGGGCTCGCTGCGCATCAACGTGGCGCTGTCGGCGTTGCCCGATTTTGCGTGCGCGCCGGGCACGGCGCCGATGCCGCACCATGCGAGCGGCATCGTCTTCGCGCCATCGCTCGCCTACATGGACCGCGCCTGGCTCGACGCGCAGCAGCATGACTTCTCGACCCGGCCGATCGTCGAGATGTTGATCCCGAGCGTGGTCGACGACACCCTCGCCCCGAAAGGCGCGCACGTGGCGAGCCTGTTCTGCCAGCAGTTCAAACCCGAGGCCGACTGGGATCGGCTGAAGGAGCGTGCGGTGCAGGCGGTGTTCGACGTGGTGCAGGCGCACTGCCCGAACTTTCGCGCGTCGCTGCTCGGCTACCGCGCGCTGACGCCGCTCGACCTGGAGCGTGAGTTCGGCCTGGTCGGCGGCGACATCTTCCACGGGCAGCTATCGCTCGACCAGCTTTTCTCGCTGCGGCCCTTGC
>DASURM010000269.1:0-2599 GCA_036280035.1 Burkholderiaceae bacterium
CCCGGCCGCCTCAACCGGCCGGCGCTTCGGCCCCAGGCGCCGGGGGAGATCGATTTCCTGTGCGACAACTTCTGCGGCGATGGCCACGAGACGATGAGCGGTCGCTTCATCGTCCGCGCTTGAGCATCGAGGGCGCGGTGAGCGGCCGCCAGAAATTCGAATCGCTCGTGCTGCCGCACCTCGATGCCGCCTACAACCTCGCGCGCTGGCTGCTGCGCGATGCGACCGCGGCCGAAGACGCGGTGCAGGAGGCCTCGCTGCGCGCGCTGCGCTACATCGACACGCTGCGCGGCAACGAGGCGCGGGCGTGGCTGCTCGGCATCGTGCGCAACACCTGCTTCAGCGTGCTCGAGCGGCGGCGCAACGCGCCCGAGGTCGTGGAGTTCGACGACACCGCGTTCGAGGCCGCGCTCGGCGCCGCCGAGACCGCGGGCTCCGACCCGCTGGCCCAGCTCGAGCAGCGGCGGCTGCGCACGGTGATCGACGCCGCGATCCGCTCGCTGTCGCCACCGCTGCGCGAGGTGATCGTGCTGCGCGAGTTCGAGGATCTCGACTACGCGCAGATCGCACAGATCGTCGCGGTGCCGATCGGCACCGTGATGTCGCGCCTGTCGCGCGCACGCGAGAAGATGCGCAGCGTGCTCACGCAAGCCAACCTGGGGCATTGAAGTGGACCACCCCCGTTGCGCCTTCGGCGCTTCCCCCTCGAAGGGGGCGCCGCCAGCGGACCGGCAGAGCCGGATCCGCGGCGGCTGCTTGGCTACGTTGGTTCGTGCATCGAGGTCGCGCGAAGCGCGGTGGAGCAACTGAGATGAGCATCGAAGACGACGACCTGAGCGCTCTGATCCGCCGACACGCGACCCGCCACGCGGCACCCGACGGCTTGCGCGCCAGCATCCGCACCCAGGTGGCGCTCGAAGACGCGCGGCAATCCTCGCCGCTGGCGCCGGCGCGCGCGGCCGGCGCGCGGCCGCGTCGAGGCTGGTTCACGTTCGGCTGGGGCACCGCGTCGGCGAGTTTCGCGCTCGGCATGCTGTGCATGGCCTTGCTGATCCCGCTGGCCCAGCGCGTGGGCGAGCCGGTCGACGCCGACCTGGTGACCGACCATGTGCGCGCGCTGCGCTCGGGCGAGATCGCCAGCGTGCTGTCGAGCGACCGCCACACGGTGAAGCCGTGGTTCCAGGGCCGGCTCGACTTCGCGCCGCCTGTGCTCGACCTCGCCGGCGACGGCTTCCCGCTGATCGGCGGCCGCGTCGAGCACGTGCGCGGCCAGACGGTGGCCACGCTGGCCTACTCGCACAACCGCCACGTGCTCGATCTGTTCGTGTGGCCGAGCGGCGAGCAGCAGCAACCGGTGCGCCAGGTGCGCCGCGGCTTCAACGTCGTGCACTGGGCCGACGGCTCGATGCAGTACTGGGCGGTGTCCGACATGGACCGCGCGGAGGTCGAGGCCTTCACGCGCGCCTGGCAGCAGCGCGCGGCGGCGCAGTAGCGCCCTGGCTGGCGCGGCATGCGCCGCGCCGGCCGCCCTACTGCATGAACCAGC
Source organism: Burkholderiaceae bacterium (assembly GCA_036280035.1). GTDB lineage: Bacteria > Pseudomonadota > Gammaproteobacteria > Burkholderiales > Burkholderiaceae_C > JAEUPI01. Next base: position 1,547 of record DASURM010000269.1, read on the forward strand.
CGTGGCTCACGACGACCGACTGCCCGGTCAGCGCGTTGGTCGGGAACGCCGCCAGGAAGACCGCGAGGCGCGCCACGTCCTGCGTGGTGGTGAACTCGCCGTCGACCGTCTCCTTGAGCATCACGTTGCGCACCACCTCGGCCTCGGAGATGTGCAGCTCCTTGGCCTGCTCGGGGATCTGCTTCTCGACCAGCGGCGTGCGCACGAAGCCAGGGCAGATCACGTTCGAGCGAATGCCCGCGGCCGCGCCTTCCTTGGCCACCACCTTGGCCAGGCCGAGCAGCCCGTGCTTGGCGGTGACGTACGGCGCCTTCAGCGGCGAGGCCTCGTGCGAGTGCACCGAGCCCATGTAGATGATGCTGCCGCCGCGCTTGGCGGCGATCATCGCGCGCATCGCCGCGCGCGTGGTGAGGAAGGCGCCGTCGACGTGCACCGCCAGCAGGCGCTTCCAGTCGGCGAACTTCAGTTCGACCAGCGAGCTGATGATCTGGATGCCCGCGTTGCTGATCAGCACGTCCAGCCCGCCCCAGGCCTGCACCGTCTTGGCGACGCCGGAGTCGACCTGGGCCTCGTCGGTGACGTTCATCGCCACCGCCATCGCGCGGCCGCCGGCCTGGTTGATCTTGGCCGCAGCGGCCTGGCCGGCTTCGAGCGACAGGTCGGCGATGCAGACCTTGGCGCCTTCGCGCGCAAATTCGACTGCGATCTCGTTGCCGATGCCGCTGGCGGCGCCGGTGATCAGGGCGATCTTGTCCTTGAGTTGCATGGTCAGCTCCAACAGGTTGGTTTCAGCGGAGGTAATCGAAAGCCACCGTGCCCAGCGGCAGCGTGGCGTCGGCGAGGAGGTGCACGGCCGACACCACCTCGAGCACCGGCAGCGCGGCCACCGGCGCCAGCGCGTGCGCGGGTGCAGGTCGAGCGCGCCGGGGCCGCTCCACGCGCCCTTCAGATTGATCTCGGTCATGCGGTAGCGCACCAGCTCGCAGATGCGCAGGCTGCCGTCGACGTGCGGCATGATCTTCAGCAGATAGGCCGGCGCACCCAGCGCCGCGG
>DASURM010000270.1:0-2027 GCA_036280035.1 Burkholderiaceae bacterium
GGTGCGCACCAGCATCGCCCGCACGCTCGAGCCGTTGCGCCAGTTGGAGGCCGAGGCCGCCACGCGCTCGGGCAGCAACCTCGCGGCGCTCGAGCCGGCGATGGCGCCGCGCGAGGTGCGCGGCCTGATCCTGGCGATCAACCGCATGATGCAGCGGGTGGCCGAGTCGATCGAGTCGCAGCGCCGCTTCGTCGCCAACGCCGCGCACCAGTTGCGCACGCCGATCGCCGGGCTGCGCCTGCAGGCGCAGCTCGCGCACGACGAGGTGGGTGCGGCGGCCACGCGCCGCCGGCTCGACGAGATCGATCGCAGCGCCGCGCGCGCGGCGCACGTGATCGAGCAACTGCTGACGCTGTCGCGTTCCGAGGTGGGCTCGGTGCCGTCGAACTTCGCAGCCGTCGACCTGACCGCGGTCGCGGCGCAGGTGATCCAGCGCTTCCTGCCGGCCGCCGAGGCGCGCGAGGTCGACCTCGGCTATGCGGGGCCGAGCGAGCCGGTGTGGGTGTTCGGCAACGAGACCTTGCTGTCGGAGCTGGTCGGCAACCTGGTCGACAACGCGCTGCGCTACGGCCGTCGCGGCGGCGTGGTGACGGTGCGCGTCGCGCAGCAGGAGCGCGCGACCGTGGCGCTCGACGTGATCGACGACGGACCCGGGCTCGGCACGCTGGCGCCCGATGCGATGTTCAACCGTTTCCAGCGCGGCGATGCGTCGTCGGATTCGGGCGTCGGGCTCGGCCTGGCGATCGTCAAGGAGATCGCCGAGCGCCACGGCGCGCAGGTGTCGTGCGAGTCGCCGCCCGCCGGCGGTGTACGCGTCGGCGTGGTGTTCGCGCAGCGGGCGCAGCCGGCGCCACCGGCGGGTGGCCGTTCGTGAGGTCGCGCAAGGCGCTCGACCGCCTGCGCTTTCGCCTCGCGCTGCGGCGCCTGGGCCCGGGGCTGATCACCGGCGCTGCCGACGACGACCCCAGCGGCATCGCCACCTACTCGCAGGCCGGCGCGTCGTTCGGCTACGCGATGCTGTGGACGGTGGTGCTCACGCTGCCGCTGATGATCGCGATCCAGATCGTCAGCGCGCGCATCGGCTACGTCACGCGGCGCGGCCTGGCGGCCAACATCAAGGCGCGCTTTCCGCGCGTGGTGCTGCTGGCCGTGGTGGGCATGCTGCTGCTGGCCAACACCCTCAACATCGCAGCCGACATCGCGGCGATGGCCGAGGCGCTGAGCCTGCTGGCGGGCGGCTCGGCGCACATCTACGCGGTGACGTTCGGCCTGCTGTGCCTGGTGTTGCAGGTGTTCCTGCCGTACCAGCGCTACGTGCGCTGGCTGAAATGGCTGACGCTGGCGCTGCTGGCCTACGTGGCGGTGGTCTTCATGCTGCGGCTGGACTGGTGGCAGATCGCCCATGCGGCGCTGTGGCCGCACCTCACGCGAACGCACGCCGCGCTGCTGATGGTGGTGGCGGTGTTCGGCACCACCATCAGCCCGTACCTGTTCTTCTGGCAGGCCGCACAGGAGATGGAGGACGCCGAGGCGCTCGGCGACGCGCCGCACACGCCGCACGAGGTGCGGCACCACCTGCGCCGCATCAAGTTCGACACCGCGGTGGGCATGACGTTCTCCAACGCCATCGCGTTCTTCATCATCCTCAGCACCGCCGCCACGCTGCACGCCGCCGGCATGACCAACATCCAGACCTCGGCGCAGGCGGCGCAGGCGCTGCGCCCGCTGGCCGGCGAGGCGGCGTTCCTGTTGTTCGGCCTGGGCATCATCGGCACCGGCATGCTCGCGGTGCCGGTGCTCGCCGGGTCGGCGGCGTATGCCGTGGCCGAGGCGGCCGGCTGGCAGGGCAGCCTCACGCTGCGTCTTGAGGCGGGCGAGGGGCGCGGCTTCTACGGCGTGATCGCGGTGGCCACCCTCGGCGGCGTGGTGCTGTCGTTCACCCCGACCGATCCGGTGCAGGAGCTGTTCTGGGCGGCAGTGATCAACGGTGTGATCGCGGTGCCGATCATGGCGGTGATGATGCTGCT
>DASURM010000271.1:0-4068 GCA_036280035.1 Burkholderiaceae bacterium
TGGCCTTGCAGCAGCAGCGGCTGCGTCGCCGCCAGCTCGATCTGCAGCGCAAACGGCGCGTCGGCGCCGCCGACCTGCGCGCGGTAGCGGTCGGTCGCGGCGGCGGCGTCGCGCTGCAGCCACCAGCGGCCGATTCGCACGTCGGTGTCGTTGCGCCGCGCATGCACGGCGGCGTCGTGCTCGTCGCCCGACCAGCGCATCGTTCGCTGCGCCTGCAGGTGGGTGCCGGCGGCGATGTCGCTGAGCGCGGCGTGGGCAAACAAGAGCTGGCGCGGCGCGAAGCGCCCCGGCAACGCCTCGGCCAGGCCGGTGCGGTGGCGGAAGAACGTGACCTGGAAGCCGATCGGCGCCGCGTCGTCGCCGAGCCAGCCGGTCGCGTACCACCACTCGTTGCGTGCGCCCGGATGCGCGCCGTGGTCGCGCGGCCAGCGCAGCGCGCGGTCGGGGCGGATCGCGTCGTCGTCGGGCGACTGCGCGCGCGCGAAGCCGGGCAGCGCGACGATTGCCAGCAGCGCGCGGCGGCGCATCACCAGTCCTCCTTCACCGCGCGCACCGCGGAGTGCGAGGCCGCATGGCGCGCGGTCAGCGCCGCGGTCGCTACGCCGAGCAGCAGCACCGCGAGGCCGAGCGCCGCCACGCGCAGCCATGGAACCTGCAGCGGCATGGTCCAGTGGAAGCTCTGCGGGTTGACCACGTCCACCAGCACCACGCTGACCGCGAGGCCGATCGCGATGCCGAGCGCCACGCCGGCGGTGAGCCAGGCCGCCGCCTCGCCGCTGACGATGGCCAGCACCTGGCCGCGCGTCAGGCCCAGGTGCACCAGAAGGCCGAACTCCTTGCGCCGCGCCAGCACCTGCGCCGACAGGCTGGCCGCAACGCCGACCAGGCCGACCGCGATCGCCACCGCCTGCAGGTAGCGCGTGACCGCGAAGCTGCGGTCGAAGATCGCCAGCGACAGCGCGCGCAACTCGCCGGCGGTCGAGGTCTGCACCGGCACGTCGCCCGCCAGGCCGCGCAGCCGCTCGCTCACCGCGCCGGCATCGGCGCCGGGCGCCAGCCACAGCGCGACTTCGTTGAGGCGGTCGTCACCGCCATGTTCGCGCCACACCGAGGGCCGAATCACCAGCGCGCCGAACTGGCGCGCGTAGTCGCGCCAGATGCCGGCCACGCGCAGCGGCCGCGCGCCGGCCGGCAGTGGCAGCTCGATGCGTTCGCCGACGCGCCAGCCGTACAGCGCTGCGGCCGGTTCGCTGACGAACACCGCATCGTCGTCTTGCCACTGCACGCTGCCGAGCCACGGCAGCGCGTTGGCGCCGTCGTCCACCGGCCGCACGATCAGCGTCAGCGCCGGGCGCGCGGGGTCGAGCGACAACGCGGCCACTCGCGACGCGCGCACGCGTACGACGCCGGGTATCGCCGCCGCTTGCTCGGCGAACGTGGGCGGCAGCGTGTTCGCGTCGGCCGCCGCGGGGCCGCCCGCCGTGCGCAGGTACAGCTCGGCGGGCAGCACGCCGTCGAGCCACGACGACACCGCGTCGCGAAAGCTGCCCACCATCACCAGCAGTGCGATCGACAGCGCGACACTGGCCACCACGCCGGCTACCGCGGCGCTCGCCGTGTCGCGCTGATGGCGGGCGCGCTCGCGGGCCAGCAACAGCAGTGCGTTCGTCGCGCCGACGCGCCGCGCCAGCAGCAGTTGCACCGTCGGCGGCACCATCGCCACGCCACCGGCGAGCAGCAGCGCCACCGATGCATACGCGGCCAACGGCACGCCGTGCCACGGCGGCAGCAGCGCGAGCACCGAGGCGGCGGCCAGCAGGGCCAGCGCGACCAGCCAGCGCGAGCGCCTGGGTGCGAGGCTCGACAGACCCTTGAGCGCCTGCGCCGGCGCCAGCCGCTCGGCGGCGCGCGCCGGCCACCAGGCGCCAGCCAGCGCCGCGGCGACGCCGAGCGCACCGTACAGCAGCGCGCCCCACGCATCGAACTGCAGGCTCGGCGCGGCGCCCGCGAAGTAGCCGCCTCCGAGGTCGCCGCCGAGCACGCGCAGCGCGATCCAGGCGAGCAGCACGCCCAGCGCCAGCCCGAGTGCGGTGCCGGCGATGCCGACGCACAGCGCCTCGCCGAGCACCCACAGCCGCCGCTCGCGCGCGGTGAGACCGAGCACGCCGAGCAGCGCGAAGGTCGGCGTGCGCTGCGCCACCGACAGCGCGAGCACCGAGTAGGCGAGAAAGCCGCCGACGAACAACGCCACCAGCGCCAGCACGCTGAGGTTCACCCGGTAGGCGCGCGACAGGTTCGACACTCGCTGCTCGGCCTCGTGCGCGGCCGCGACCCGCACCTCGGAGGGCCAATGCCGCGCGGCGAGCCAGCGCTCGGGCTCGACGCCGGGCATCAACCGCAGGTCGATGCGCGACAGCCGGCCCGCCATGCCGAGCCGCGCCTGCCCCGCGGCGACGTCGACGACGAGCAACGCGCTGCCGCCGAGCGCCAGCGTGCCGGCGATGCGAAAGCGCTGCCAGCCCGCGGCGCCGTGCAGCTCGATGGTGTCGCCGCTGCGCGCCTGCAGGCGTTGCAGCGCCGCGGGGTTGGCGAACGCGGCATCGGGGTCGAGCAGCGCGAGGCGATCCTCGCCGGCGGCGACGTGTGGCAGCAGCGACGGCGCGACCGCCGCCACGCGCAGCGCATCGATGCCCAGCACGCGCAGCGAAAGTGCGTCACCGCCGGCCGCGGTGCGCGCGGCGACGTCGACCTCGACCACCGGGCTCGCCACGCGCACCGAAGGGTCTGCGAGCAGCGAGTCGATCAGCGCATCGTCGAAGCCGGCGCGCGTGCGTGCGGCGATCGTCAGGTCGGGCTCGCCGTTGGCGGCGCGCACCGCGCCGGCAAACTCCGACAGCGCCGACGCGTTGATCAAGTGCACCGAGTACGCCAGCGCGACGCCCACCGCCACCGCCACCGCCACCGTCGCGTGGCGCCACGGGTGCAGCCGCCACTCGGGCCACGACAGCGCGCGCAGCCAGCGCCACGGGTGGCGCGCGACGATCGACAGCGCGGCGACCGGCATGGCCTACGCGCTCCAACCGCCCGCGGCGTCGACCACGCCGTCGGGCTGCAGCTTCAGCACGCGATCGGCCAGGCGCGCGGCCGCCGGCGAGTGCGTCACCAGCAGGCAGGCAGCGCCTTCCTCGCGCACCGCGCCGGCCAGCAACTCGAGCGTGCGCACCGCCTGCGCAGGGTCGAGGTTGCCGGTGGGCTCGTCGGCCAGCACCAGCGCCGGCCGGTGCACCAGCGCGCGCGCCAGCGCGACGCGCTGCAGTTGGCCGCCCGACAGTTGCGCCGGCCAGCGCTGCGCCAGCGCGAGCAGGCCGACGCGATCGAGCATCGACGCGACGCGCGCCGGATCGGGGCGATCGAGCAGCAGCAGCGGCAGCGCCACGTTGTCGGCCACGCTCAGGTGCGGCAGCACGTGAAAAGCCTGGAACACGAAGCCGAGGTGCCGGCGTCGCCAGCGCGCGCGCGAGTCGGCGTCGAGCGTGCTGATCGAAATGCCATCGAAGACGACCTCGCCGCCGTCGATGTCGTCGAGCCCGGCGATGCAGTTCAGCAGCGTCGACTTGCCGACGCCCGACTCGCCGATCAGCACCACGAATTCGCCCGCGGCCACTTGCAGCGAGATTTGGCGGAACACCGGCACGTCGCCGTACGACTTGGCCAGCGCGCGCACCTCGAGCATCGGCCGATCATGCCCGAGGCGACGGGATCCCTTGCGCGCGGCCGGCGGCCGGTCGGCCACCCGAGCCCGCAGCAGCGGAGTCAGCGCGACACCGGCGCGCGCGTCACCAGCTGGCGCAGCTCGGTGAGCTTGGTCTTCAACGCCTGCCGGTGCGCCGCACCGACGCGCAGCAGGATGCGTTGTCCCGACGACAACGCTTCCAGCGTGGGGTCGGCGTATTCGTAGCGCAGCCACGGCTGCGTCGACGGCACGCTGCCCTTGACCTCGGTGAGCTGCATCAGCGGCCCCGGCGGTGCCGGCTCGGGCGTGGCCAGCAGGTTGTCGATCACCTCGAC
>DASURM010000272.1:0-2106 GCA_036280035.1 Burkholderiaceae bacterium
AGGAGATCGCCGCGCGCATCCGCGGCGCGCTGTCGGTCAAGGCCGACGTGCTGCTCGCCCCGCACGGCAGCATCGAGAAGCCGGGTGCCGCCAAGGTCAAGCTGGTGCTGCGCGCGATGCCCGCGATCGAAGGGCTGCAATGAGCGCACGGAGTTCGGTGTGACCGAATCCGACGACGAGCTGAACGACCGCGCGTACCGCGCTCTGCTGGCCGACCTGGCGCAACGCCGCACCGCGGCTCATGCCGGCGGCGGCGACAAGGCGCAGGCGCTGCACCGCAGCCGCGGCAAGCTGACGGTGCGCGAGCGCATCGACGCGTTGCTCGACCCAGGCTCGCCGTTTCTCGAGCTGGCCGACCTTGCCGGAGCCGGCCTGCACGAAGGCGTGCCGCCGGGCGCGAGCATCGTCACCGGCATCGGCGCAGTGAGCGGGCGGTTGTGCATGGTGATCGCCAACGACGCCACCGTGAAGGGCGGCACCTACTTTGGCATCACCTGCAAGAAGCACGTGCGCGCGCTGACCATCGCCTGGATGCACCGGTTGCCGTGCATCACGCTGGTCGACTCGGGCGGCGCCTTCCTGCCCGACCAGGCGAACATCTTCCCCGACGAGGGCCAGTTCGGTTCGATCTTCCACCACCAGGTGCGCATGTCGGCCGAGGGCATCGCGCAGATCGCGGTGGTGATGGGCGCGTGCACCGCCGGCGGCGCGTACATCCCCGCGCTGGCCGACGAGCTGGTGATCGTTCGCGGGCAGGGGTTCATGTACCTTGGCGGGCCGCAACTCACGCAGGCCGCCACCGGCGAAGACGTCGACCCCGAGACGCTGGGCGGCGCGCAGATGCACAGCGCGGTCAGCGGCGTGGCCGACCACCTGGCCGAAGACGACGCGCACGCGCTGGCGATCGCGCGCCGCCTGGTCGCGCGGCTCGGCGATTGGCCGGCGCGGCGCTGGCAGCTCGCCGAGCCGCGGCCGCCGCGGCTGCCCGAGCACGAGATCTACCGCCACATCAGCCGCGACGCGCGCCATGCGTCGGACAACCGCGCGATCCTGCTGCGCCTGGTCGACGACAGCGCGTTCGACGAGTTCAAGCCGCTGTACGGCGACACGCTGATGTGCGGCTTCGCGCGCATCAACGGCTTCCCGGTGGCGATCCTCGCCAACCGCGGCGTGCTGTTCAGCGAGAGCGCGCTCAAGGCCACGCACTTCATCGACCTCGCGTGCAAGCGCGACGTGCCGCTGCTGTTCCTGGCCGACGTCACCGGCTTCATGGTCGGGCGCGAGGCCGAGCAGGGCGGCATCGCCAAGGCGGGGGCGAAGTTCATCACCGCGATGGCATCGGCCAACGTGCCAAAGTACACCGTGATCACCGGCGGCTCGTACGGCGCGGGCTACCTGGCGATGTGCGGCCGCGCGTTCAGGCCGCACGCGATGTTCATGTGGCCCAACGCGCGCGCCGCGATCATGGGCCCCGAGCAGGCGGCGACCACGCTGGCGCTGGTGCGCGAGCAGATCCTGCAGCGCAGCGGCGAGGCCTGGAGCGACGCCGAGCGCGAGGCCTTCAAGCAACCGATCCGCGACGAGTACGAGCGCTTCGCCAGCCCGTACAACTTCGCGTCGCGGTTGTGGATCGACGGCGTGCTCGACCCGCTCGAGACGCGGCCCGCGTTGACGCTGCTGCTCGAAGCCGCGTCGCGCACGCCGGGCGAGGCCACGCGGCTGGGCGTGATGCGGATGTAGGGTCGCGATGTTCACGAAGATCCTGATCGCCAACCGAGGCGACAACACCGCAGGCGTTGCGGCGGAGGGTGACTTCGCGCGAGCGAAGTCGGCCGCAGCCAAAGCGCACGGCATGCGAAGCATGCGGGCGATCGAGCCGAGCTACGATGTTTAAGAAGGTCTTGATCGCCAACCGAGGCGAGATCGCCCGCCGCATCGCGCGCACCTGCCGGCGCATGGGCCTGCAGGTCGCCACTGTGCACTCCGACGCCGACCGCGACGCGCCGCACGTGCGCGACGTCGGCGAATCGGTGCGGCTCGGGCCCGCTGCGGCGCGCGAGAGCTACCTCGACATCGCTCGCGTCGTGCAGGCGGCGCGCCAGGTCG
>DASURM010000273.1:0-2084 GCA_036280035.1 Burkholderiaceae bacterium
CAGCCCTGGGCCAGGGCATAGGAGCCGCACGAACTCAGCACCAGCGCCTCAGCGATCGTCGCCGTCGTGAACGGCAGCGGCGCGCCGCCATCGATCGACAGGCCGGTCGTGACGGTCGGCACCGTCACGATGGTGACCCAGGGGTCGTCGGCCGTGGCGACCTGGTCCACCCCCGTGAAGAGCACAGCGCCGGCGCTCGGAACGAACGTCCGGGCGTTGCGCTTGAACGAGTTGTCGCCGCTGAGCGGGTCGACCAGCGTCGTGTCCGTCGTCGCCACCGTGTCGCAGCAGCCGTTGCCGCCGCCTTTGCCTTCGTCGCCGCCGAAGGTGGAGGTCAGCGTCATCAGCGCGCCGGCGGTCGGCGCGTTCACGGTGACCCAGAACGCGGCGCCCGTGCCGGGCGCGAGGTAGCCGCCGTCGCCGAGCACGCACTGGATGTTCGTTGGCGCCGACTGCGTGCACGAGGACACGGTGCCGCTCTCGGCATACACCTGCAACTCGATGCTCGCGTCGGTGGTGGCCGAGCCATCGACGCTGATCGACCCGCTGTAGAAGGAGCGATTGAGCGCGTTGGTGGTGTGGTTGCCCACGACCACGCGGTAGGACACGCTCGTGGGATAGCGATCGCTGCGCAGCGTCACCGCCTCGGGATACGAGGTGATGCCGTCGATCGCGACGTTCGGGTCGCCGGGCGCGGCCGTTGAACCAAACCACACGCTTGCCAGCACGATGCCGGCGATCACCCCGTTCCAATGACGCATAGCCCCCGCTCCTGCTGATGGCCAACGGTTTGTCGGCCCGTCCCGAAAAGTTCGAAGTTACCTTACGAAACAGCCGACATCCTGCGCCCTCGCATAGAAAAGGGCAATGCGCCGGCGCGCACGTCCCGCTTTCGAGCGGCCGGGTTTCTACCTAATGTCGATCTCGCTCCCGTCCAAGCGTAGAAGTCGACGCCAACCAACTCCCGGCGGTCGGTCGCCGACCGTCAACGCGTCTCCAACACCACCAGGATCGGGTTGTGGTCCGACGAGGTCACCTTCGAAGCGCTGGCGCGCACCAACCTGAAACCGCGGAAATAGAAATGGTCGAGCGCGCGCCCGAACGCGAGGCGCCGTCCGTCGGGTTCGTCGATCAGCACCGACACCAGGCCCAGTCGGGCCGCGATGCCGGCCAATACCTCATGGCGTGCCTCGCTCCACGTATTGAAGTCGCCCGCCAGGATGACCGGCCCCGGGTGGCGCGCCAGCTCGGCCGCCACCGCCTCGAGCTGCTCGCGAAACCGCTCCAGGCCCAACGTGAAGTTGATGCCGTGCAGGTTGGCGACCGTCAAGGTCGAGTCGGACCCGAGCCGGAAGCGCACCAACAGCGCCGACTTCGGCACCGGCACCAGCGGCTCGAAGGTGCGCAGCACGCAGCCGTCCAGCGCGCGCGTGCGCGCGGCCACCAGCACGCCGCGATGCTGGCCACTCCACGCGAAGGCGCCGGCCATGATCCAGTCGAGGCCGGCGCGATCGAGCACGTTGCGCACCGCGTCGGTCATCACCGCCTCCTGCAGCAGCACGAGGTCGTTGGCGGCGGCGTAGCGGGCGAGGTCGGCGGCCCAGCCTTCGTCGGCGCCCTTGTGCAGGTTCCAAGACAGCACGCGCAGGCTGTCACCGTCGATCCGTTCGTGAGCAGCACGCACGAACACCGGCTGAGCCTGGCGCTGCTCGACGCACGGCTGAGCGACAGCCGCGACGCCGCCGTCGGCGCGCGGCGACAGCAAGAGGTCGTCGACAGGCACCGTGGCGCAGGCCGTCAAGGCCAGTGCCCCGAAGCCGGCTACCGCTCGCGTCAGCCAAGACCGCATCTGCTGCGCAACCACTCGCGAACCCCGTGCGTTGGCGCCGATTCTCGACACAACGCGCGGGCTCATCCTCAGGCGTGGTGCGCGGCCAGCATCACCAGCGGCAGCGTCAGCTCGGGAATCAGGTAGCCGAGCCACACCGCCGCCGGCTTCGGCAGCCCCACCTTGCGCATCGACACCAGCCGGCCGGCACCGGCCAGCAGCACGCCGAACGCAGTCAGGTCGACCAGCCTGCCTT
>DASURM010000274.1:0-2021 GCA_036280035.1 Burkholderiaceae bacterium
ATCAGCGAGGCTGGGTAGAGCGCACGCGACGTGAGCCGCGTGCTGACGTTGTGCACCGCGTTCTGGCGCACGACGTGCTTGCTGCGCTCGACGTGCAGGAAGAACGCGATGTCGGTGCGCGTGAAGCACAGCGCCACCTGCTGGCGCGGCGCGCCCACCGTCATCCGGTGCTCGGCGGCGCACTGGAAGAGTGCCTCGGCAGCCTCCTGTCCCGGGTGGCGAACGGTGCCGGCGTCGATGCGGTCCATCACCCCCTCGGCCATCTTCGTGGCGGCGGCGTCGCTCTTCAGGTACGGGATCACGGCGTCGCGGTTGCGGTCGGTCGTCATGTAGTTGCGCGCGATGTTCAGCACCAGGAATGCCTGCTCATCGCAGAGCCGGAACGAGTCGCGCTGCGTCGCGCCGGCGTCCTGCGCTTGCGACGCCGCCCCCGCGGCCAGGCCGCACAGCGCCAGCAACCCGGCTCGCAGGGCCCGTAGCGCCGCGGGCGCGGCACCGCGGCGCGGCGTCGACGCTCGACCGGGGCTCATCGGGTGATACGGCCTGCGAGCGACTACAGACGCGACTCGTGGAGCTCGACCGGCTCGATGCCGCGCCACGCCGCATCACCGGGCATCGACTGCTGGTGGTAGGCGTCGAGTTCGCGCTGGTAGCCCAGCATCTCGTAAATCGCCCAGGCCATGCAGGCGAGGAAGATCGCCACTCCGGTGTCGAACGCGATCAGCCCCGTGACGATCAGCGCGAACACCACGGCGACGAAGATCGTCGCCAGCGTGACCGCGACGTTGGCGCGGTGTTCGCTCGGCGGCTCGGCGGCGGGCAGGATCATCATGCGCGGCACCATAGCGCGCCGGGCCGCCGCGCCGCGGCCGGCCGCCGCAGCATCCGTGCCGTATTGGCGCGATCGCGCGCTCGCGTCGCCTTCGGGCCCTCATCGGCGTGGCGAGTCCGCCGCGGCTGCGCCCGGGCCAGCGGCCGGCGGCGCGCCCAGCCAGGCCTCGGCCAACCGCACCCAGTAGGTGGCCCCCAGCGGCAGCAACGCGTCGTTGAAGTCGTAGCTCGGGTTGTGCAGCATGCACGGCCCTTCGCCGTGGCCAGGTGCGCGGTGGTCGCCTTCGCCGTTGCCGATGAAGGCGTAGGCGCCCGGCCTGGCCTGCAGCATGTAGGCGAAGTCTTCCGACGGCATCTGCGGCTCCTGCACGCGTGCCTGCGCCTCGCCGACGATGCCGCGCATCACCTCGGCGGCGAACAGCGCCTCGTGCTCGTGGTTGACCACCGGCGGCGCGCGGCGCGTGAATTCGAAATCGCAGCCGGCCTCGAAGGCGGTGCAGGTGTGTTCGGCGATGGCGCGCATGCGGCGCTCGATCAGGTCGAGCACGTCGATGCGAAACGTCCGCACCGTGCCTTGAATCGTGCAGTGCTCGGGCACCACGTTGCTCGCTTCGCCGCCGTGGATCATCGTGACCGACAGCACCGCGGCGTCGAGCGGCCGCTTGTTGCGCGTGATCACGGTCTGCAAGGCGCTGACGATCTGGCACGCCACCGGCATCGGGTCGAGCCCCAGGTGCGGCAGCGCGGCGTGGCTGCCGCGGCCACGCACCACGATCTTGAAAGTGCTGGCCGACGCCATCACCGGCCCCGGGCTCACGGCCAGCGTGCCCTGCGGATAACCGGGCCAGTTGTGCAGGCCGAACACGGCCTCGACGGGATAGCGCTCGAACAGGCCCTCGCGCACCATCGCATTGGCGCCACCGAGGCCTTCTTCGGCGGGCTGGAAGATCAACACCACCGTGCCGTCGAAGCTGCGCGTCGCGGCGAGGTGGCGCGACGCCGCCAGCAGCATCGCGGTGTGGCCGTCGTGGCCGCAGGCGTGCATCAGGCCGTCGTGCCGGCTGCGGTGCGCGAAGGTGTTCAGCTCGCGGATCGGCAGCGCGTCCATGTCGGCGCGCAGGCCCACCATGCGGCGGCAGGCACCGCCGTCGCGCCCGTGCACCAGGCCGACGACGGCGGTCTTCGCGAAG
>DASURM010000275.1:0-3747 GCA_036280035.1 Burkholderiaceae bacterium
CGCACAGGCTCGGCAGGGCGACCGCAACCACCTCGGAGTCAGTCAGAACCTTGGCCGCGGCGCGCGCCTGCGCGGGTTCGTCGCGGACGACCGCGCGCACGAGGACATTGGTGTCGACGCACGTCGGCGGCGTTGCGCGGCATGTCGGGGGTGAACAGCGTCTCGACGCGTGCGCCCACGCGCAGCGTGCACCACGGCAGGCGGTGGCGCGCGATGCCGTCGTTCACCCCGCGCTGCAGCCGCTCGGCCAGTTGCAGCATGCGCTCGAACGCCGGCTCGGTGAGCACCTGCGACAACACCGCGCGCATCACCGCCACGGTGAGTGCATTGCCGGCCAGCGTGCCGCCGAACCCCGCGTGCGCGCCGCGGCCAAGGTTCTGACTGACTCCGAGGTGGTTGCGGTCGCCCTGGCGAGCCTGTGCGAGTTCGTGTGGGTGCTGCGCAGGGTGTACAGCCTTCCGATCCCTGACATCGCCTGCCATCCGCGTGCTCGTCGCGGCAACCAACGTCCACGTCAACCGGCCCGTGGTCGAGGCCGGTCTGTCGATGCTCGAGTCGAACGGCGACTTCGCCGACGGCGTGATCGCCTACGAGGGCGTCTGGCTCGGAGGCGACACCTTCGTGTCGTTCGACAAGCAGGCGGTGGGCCTGCTGAGTGCGCTCGGCCAGCCCGCTCGTTTGCTTTGACAATCCCGCGCTGCGGCTATCGAAACTCTCGCTCGCGAAGCCACTTGGTGGCGACCCACTTCTCGCCTTCGACCACCGGCAGGCCGGCGTGCAGCGTGCGCGTGACGGCGTGCGGGCGGTCGTAGCTGAAGAACACGGCGTTGCCGCGCATCGCCGCGACCTCGACACCGGCGTCGGGGAACGCGGTGCCGCCGCCGCGCGCCGGCGTGTTGAGGTACATCACCAGCGTGCCGACGCGTTGGCCGCCGCGTTGCACGATGGTGGGCGTGCCCGGCTGCGCGGGGTCGAAGTAGTCGTGATGCGGCCTGTACTGCGCGCCCGGCCGGTAGTGCAGCACCTGCAGCCCCTCGCCGTTGACGAGCGGCCAGTTCACCAGCGCAGCGATGCGCCGCTCGATGCGGTCGATCAGCGCGTGCTCGCCGCGCTCGAAGAACATGCCGTCGCTGGTGCGCGACTCGTGCACTTCGGAGCCGCCGCTGGCGTTGTGCACGGTTTCCGAGCGCACCAGGCGCGGCTGCGCGAGCGCGATCATCTGCTCGCACTCGTCGTCGGACAGCAGGCCGCCGAACACGACGAGCCGCGGGCTGCGCATCGCCATCAGTACCGCGACCTCGCGATCGGATGTCTGCAGCACGCTGGCGTTGGAGGCCAGGTCGGGTTCGGGCACCGCCGCGGGCAACGCCGGTTGCGCCGCCTCGCGGTGTGCGGCCAGGTATTGCTCGAGCGTGGTCTCCAGCGCATCGAGCGCGGTAGCTTCGTCCCACCCGCCGGTGCGCATCGACTGCAGCACGTCTTCGGGCCGGCACCCCGCCTTGGCCTGCGCGACGATCCACTCGCGCAGCTCCGGAGTGATCGCCTGGGCGCCCATGCCGCGAATTGTCGCAGTTCGCCCCAGCGCGACCCGCGAGCCAACCTTTGCCAGATGTGTCACGCGCCAGCAGCGACGCGGCGCGCAGGCTTCAATGGAAATTGCGGCTGCTGGCGCTCAGCCCCTGCAACAGCGCCGTGTGGTCGACCAGCTTGCGCGCGATCAGGTGGCGCACCGCACCCTCGCACTGCCACACGCCGTACACGGTGAGCAGCGTCGCGGCCAGCAGCGGCTTGCGCTGGGCTTGCGCCACCTGCGGCCAGACGATCACGTTGACGGCGCCGGTTTCGTCCTCGAGCGTCACGAAGATCACGCCCTTGGCGGTCTCGGGCCGCTGGCGGTGCGTGACCAGACCGCTGGCGCGCGCCAGTTGCCCGTTGCGATAGCCGGCGAGCACGCGCGCCGGCTGCACCCGCAG
This sequence comes from Burkholderiaceae bacterium, assembly GCA_036280035.1. Classification (GTDB taxonomy): domain Bacteria; phylum Pseudomonadota; class Gammaproteobacteria; order Burkholderiales; family Burkholderiaceae_C; genus JAEUPI01. The sequence goes on from DASURM010000275.1 coordinate 1,974, forward strand.
CGCGGCCAGTTGCTCGCGCAGCAGCGCCAGCGGATGGTTCTTCAGCGACAGCGCGGCGCTGCGGTAGTCGGCCAGCAGGTCTTCGCCGGCGCTGGGCGCGCGCAGCTCGGCGCTCGCCTCGTGCGTGCGCGTGGCCGCCAGCATGCGCGGCGCGCGCGTGTCGACGCCGGCGGTGGCCCACGCCGCCTGGTGGCGATGGCCGGTGAGCGGCGCCAGCGCATCGCCTTGCGACAGCAACTGCAGCGCGTGCGCGTCGAGCGCTGCGCGGCGCGCGAGATCCTCGACGCTGTCGAAGCGGCGCTCGTCGCGCGCCTTCACCAGACGATCGGCGGCCTCCTGCTGAAACCCGAGCAGGCGGCTGAGGCCCAGCCGCACCGGCCACGAGGTGTCGCCGCCCGCGCCGACGCAGCCGCCAGGCTCGAGCGTGCTGTGCCACTGGCTCGCCAGCACGTCGACCGGCAGCACCTGCACGCCGTGCGCGCGCGCGTCGCGCACCAGCTGCGCCGGCGCGTAGAAGCCCATCGGCTGGCTGTTCAGCAGCGCGGCCAGGAACGCATCGGGATGGTGGCGCTTGATCCACGCGCTCACGTACACCAGCAGCGCAAAGCTCGCGGCGTGGCTCTCGGGGAAGCCGTACTCGCCGAAGCCCTCGATCTGCTTGAAGATGCGCTCGGCGTAGTCGGGCGTGTAGCCCTTCTCGACCATGCGGCCCACCAGCCGCGTGTGGAAGGGCCCGAGGCCGCCCTTGCGCTTCCAGGCCGCCATCGCGCGGCGCAGCGCATCGGCCTCGCCGGGCGTGAAGTCGGCCGCCAGGATCGCGAGCTGCATCACCTGCTCCTGGAAGATCGGCACGCCGAGCGTGCGCTGCAGCGCCTGCTTGACCTCGGCGCTCGGGTAGTCCACCAGCTCCTCGCCGTTGCGCCGCCGCAGGTACGGATGAACCATGCCGCCCTGGATCGGCCCGGGGCGCACGATCGCCACCTCGATCACCAGGTCGTAGAAGCTCTTGGGCTGCAGCCGCGGCAGCATGCTCATCTGCGCGCGGCTCTCGACCTGGAACACGCCCACCGAATCGCCGGCGGCGAGCATGTCGTACACCGCCTTGTCCTCGGCCATCACGCCGCCGGGGTAGAGCACGTCCTGCAGGCGGAACTCGGGACATGTGGGCCCCTTGGCGCCTTCGGCGCCGTCCCCCGCGGGGATGGCCGGCTTGGGGCGGCCCGGCGCCGGCCCGTCTCTCTTCTGCGCGACGAACGCGAGCGCGCGCCGGATCGCGCTCAGCATGCCCAGCGCCAGCACGTCGACCTTGATCAGGCCGAGCGCGTCGAGGTCGTCCTTGTCCCACTGGATCACGGTGCGCTCGGCCATCGCGGCGTTCTCCACCGGCACCAGGCGCGACACGTCGTCGCGCGCGATCACGAAGCCGCCCGGGTGCTGGCTCAGGTGGCGCGGAAAGCCGATCAGCGTGGCCGTCAGCTCGACCCACAACTTGCAGATCGGTGAGTCGGGGTCGAGGCCGTTCTCGCGCAGACGTTCGGGCGAGACGTTCCGACCATCAAACCAGTGCTGCCCGCGCGCCACCGCGGCGATGCGGTCGAGGTCGATGCCCAGCGCACGGCCGATGTCGCGCAGCGCCGAGCGCGGCCGGTAGCTGATCACCACCGCCGTCAGCGCGGCGCGGTGGCGGCCGTACTTGCCGTAGATGTACTGGATCACCTCCTCGCGGCGCTGGTGCTCGAAGTCGACGTCGATGTCGGGCGGCTCGTTGCGCTCG
>DASURM010000276.1:0-3428 GCA_036280035.1 Burkholderiaceae bacterium
GGCCCGAGTCCGAAGCCGAGCATCACCAGCAGGTTGAAGATCACCGACGCGGGCTTGATCTCGTCGGCGCTCGCGATCTGGCCGAGCGTGGCCATGCGCGCCGGCGACACGAACGACCAACCGACGCCGGCCAGCGCCGCCGCGGCGACCAGCGCCACCACGCGCGGCGTGCTGGCCGCGCTGGCCGCGTCGGCCACCCACAGCAGCGCCGCCGCGAGCATGAACGCCGCCTGCGCGGCGTGGATCAGCCGCCCCGGCGCGAGCCGGTCGCACCACACGCCGGCGATCCAGCCGAGCACGATCGGCGGCCCGAACGCGAGGCCGAAGCCGATGCCCGAGAGGATGTCCGAGCCGATCGCCTCCTGCGCATACAGGATCACCGTGTAGTTGACGACATGGCCGGCGGTGAACGCGGCCAGGCACGAGAGGTAGAACCAGCGCAGCGGCGGCCGCGGCACGAGCGGCATGGCTCAGGGCGCGGCCGTCTGCACGCGGATCATCGTCGGCTGCGCGTCCTCGACATGCCAGCTCGGGAAGCTCGACGTCGAGGTGTAGATCGTGCCGTCGCGCTCGTCGATCTCGATGTCGCGCGTGAACGCGACGCGCCGCGGCAGCGGCACCGTGCGCCAGGCGAGCGTCTTCACGTCGAGCGCGTAGAGCGCATCGGACTGGTTGCCGGTCACCCAGACGATGCCGCGCCGCTTGTCGACGTTGAGCGAGTACGGCGTCTCGCTGCCCTTGGGCACCACCGGAAGATCGAAGCGCGTGAAGCTGCCGGCCTTGGGGTCGTAGCGCGCGATCGCCGACTCGGGGAAGGCGCAGATCCACAGGTTGCCGTCGGCGTCGCTGCGCAGCCGGCGCGGGCCGAGGAACGGCGTGGCGACCATCGCAATGGCGCCGGTGGCCGGGTCGAGGCGGCCGATCTCGGCGCTGTGCAGGCGCGCGAACCACACGCTGCCGTCGGGCGCGATGTCGATGCCGTAGGGCAGCGGCGTGCCGGTGGCCAGGCGATCCACCGGCAGCCAGTTGGCCAGCGGCACGCCCCAGCCCATCAGCTTGAACAGCGGCCCGATCAGCTTGACGGTGAGCGCCTCGCGCCAGCTGCGCGTGGGCAGGTCGTAGCGCGTGAAGCGCTGCGTCGTGCGGTCGAACATCGCGATCTGATTCGACAGCGCGAGCGTGAACCACACGCGGTCGCGGGCGTCGATGCGGATCGTGTGCGGATAGAAGCCGCCGTCCATCTCGTGCAGCGTGAAGGCACCGCTCGCGGGGTCGAACTCCACCAGCCGCCGTTGCGCCGACGGCGTGACGAAGATGTGCCCGTCGCGCGCCGACTGCACGAGCGAGTGCGCGTTCGAGGTGCTGTCGTGGTGCGGAAAGTCCTTCAGCCGCGCGGCCAACAGGCCGCCGGGCGGCTCCCCGTCGCGGTGCGGGATCTTGAACACCGTGACCTCGTCGGTCTTCGGGTCGACGCGGTAGATGCGGTCCTGGATGTTGTCGGCCACGTAGACGCGGCCGTCGCGCGCGAGCAACTGGTCGTGCTGCTGCGACATCACGTCGCCGATCGGCCACTCGGTGATCGTGACGTTGGCCAGCGCCGGATCCCACGGTGCGGGGGTGGCGAGCAGCTCGGGGTGCTCGCGCAGCCGGCGCCAGCCGGCGTTGAGCAGTTCGGGCAGCGCGCGCTGGTCTTGCGTGGCCAGCCGCGAGCCGTAGCGCACCATGCGATGGATCGCGTCGCTCCACTCGGCGGCCGAGCGCTCGCGGTGCAGGAAGGCATTGCCCTGCTGGTGGCAGAACGTGCACTGCAGCATGAACTGCTGCTTGAGCTGCGCGTCGCCGAGGTCGAGTGCACCGAGCCAGACGTTTGCTGGCTTGGCCTCGGCGAGCTTCAGTGCGTCGGTCTGCGCCTCGAGCACGACGTGCATCTCGGCCTGGCCCGCCGAGGCGCCGACGGTCGTGTCGCGATAGCCCGGCTTGCGCACCAGGTAGTTCACCGCGGCGCCGCGGTCGGCGAAGGCGGCGCGCCCTTGCGCATCGGTGAAGCGCGTGATGTCGACGTCGACGACCTGCGGCCTGCCCGGTGCGGGGTAGCCGTGGTCGCTGGTGTCGGCCTGGCGCGGCGCGGCGGCGACCTCGCGCACCTTGGCTGTGGCCAGCGGGCGGCCGGCGGCGTCGGTGACGGTGATCGTCGCGGCGTGGGCGGCGAGCGCGGCGGAGAACGCGACGGCCGCAGCCACGCGAGATCGAATCGAACGCGTCATCGTCTCTTGCTTTCGTTTCCCAGCCCGAACTCGCCGCCGACGCGGCGCAGCATCATGCCTTCGTAGACCGCGGGCGCGACGCGGCTCAACCACCACGCGAGCCGCGCCGTGCGCCCGGGCAGGCACAGCCTCCGGTCGCGCCGCGCGGCGTCGACGATGCGCGCGGCGATCGCCTGCGGTGTCGAGACGTCGCCGCCGGTGGCGCGTCGCGCCGCGCCGGGCGCAGCCTGCTCGATGCCGGTGGCGATGAACGACGGGCAGGCGATCGTCACCGTGACCCCGGTGCCTCGCAGCTCGGCGCGCAGGCTGTCGAAGAAGCCGTGCAGCGCGTGCTTGCTCGCCGCGTACGCGGTCCGGCCGACCAGCGGCGCGAAGCCGGCGACGCTCGAGACGACGACGATCTGGCCGCGCCGCGCGAGCAGCGACGGCAGCGCCGCGTGCGTGGCGTGCAGCGCGCCGAAGTAGTTGACCGCCATCACGCGGCGCGCGATCTCCGGGGTCGCGTCGGCCAGCAGCAGGCGCGCCGAGATGCCGGCGTTGTTGACCAGCAGGTCGATGCCACCGAGCGCGCGCCGCGCTTGCGCGATCGCCGCGCTGCACGCGCCCTCGTCGGTGATGTCGCAGCCGAAAGCGTGGGCATTCGCACCTTGCGCGCGCAGCCGAGCGGCGAGCGCCTCGGCGCGCGCGGCGTCGAGGTCGAGCAGCGCGAGCTTGGCGCCGAGCGCGGCATAACAATCGGCGAACGCGGCGCCGAGCCCTCCCGCGGCGCCGGTGACGACGACGCCGCGGTCTCGCATCTCGCGCGCTGCTGCCATGGTTACCCGACCACCCTTGGCACTGCGTGCTGCGCGATGGGTGCGCGGGAGCAGCCCACCGCGCTCATGGCACTTTGCGCGCGCGCTGCGTCTGCCACCACAGATCGAACACCTCGGCCGAGGTCTTGCCCGGGCGGTAGCCGAACACCTCCTTCAGCCGCCGGTTGGCGAGCACCGGGCGATAGCGCAGGAAGCGCAGTTGCTCGGGACCGTACTGCGTCAGGCCGAGGCGCTTGCCGAGCGACAGCGCCGCCTGCAGCAGCCAAGGCGGCAGCACGCGGCAGCGCTTGCCCATGCGCGCGGCGATCTGGTGGATCGTCAGCGCGCCGTCGCCGGCGACGTTGTAGAC
>DASURM010000277.1:0-6881 GCA_036280035.1 Burkholderiaceae bacterium
GCGCGATCCGGTGTTCCGCGCGCTGCTGGCCGGCGCCGCGATCGCACCGGGAGCGCGCGTGCTCGACATCGGCTGCGGCCAGGCGCTGCTGGCCAGCCTGCTGGCCGCCTGCGACGAGCAGGCCGACCGCTGGCCGCGGGCGTGGGGCGCACCGCCCACCGGCACGCGCTACTGCGGCATCGAGCTGATGCCGCGCGACGTCGCGCGCGCCGAGCGCGCGTTGGCAGCGCTGCCGGCACCACCGCGGCTGCTGTGCGGCGACATGCGACACGCGGCGTTCGAGCCGTGCGACGTCGCGGTGATCCTCGACGTGCTGCACTATGTCGACGGGGCGGCGCAGGACGGCCTGCTCGCTCGCGTGCGCCAGGCGCTGACGCCGCGCGGGCGGCTGTTGCTGCGCGTGGGCGACCCGTCGCAGCGCCTGCGCTTCGCGATGGGCCGCCGGGTCGATCACGTGGTCACGCTGATGCGCGGCCACCGCGCGCCGCCCGTCTGGTGCCGCACGATCGACGAGTGGTGCGCCGCGCTGCGCCAGCTCGGCTTCGTCGTGCGGGCCGAGCCGATGAGCCGCGGCACGCCGTTCGCCAACGTGTTGCTGGTGTGCAACCTGCCGTGAAGCCGCTGCCGATCACCGCCTTCACGCTGGTCACCGCGCTCGGCTGCGGCCAGGCGGCGCACACCCGCGCGCTGCGCGATGGCGCGAGCGGCCTGCGCGCGCAGACCTTCGAGAGCGCCTCGTTCGACGCCTGGCTCGGCGTCGTCGACGGCGTCGACGACGAACCGCTGCCGCGCGAGCTGGCGCGCCACGACTGCCGCAACAACCGGCTGGCCGCACTGGCGCTGCGCGGCGACGGCTTCGACGACGCGGTGCGGCGCGCGGTGGCGCGCCACGGCGCGGCGCGCGTCGCGGTGCTGGTGGGCACCAGCACCTCGGGCATCCTGCAGACCGAGGTGGCGTACCGCGAGCGCGGCGCCGACGGCGCGCTGCCCGCGTGGCTGCACTACCGCGAGACGCACGACACCGCGTCGCTGGCGCAGTTCGTGCGCGCCGCGCTCGGCCTCGAGGGCCCTGCCTGGGTGATCTCCACCGCCTGCTCGTCGGGCGCCAAGGCCTATGCCGCGGCGGCGCGGCTGATCGCGCTGGGCTTGGTCGACGCCGCGGTGGTGGGCGGCTGCGACTCGATGTGCCTGACGACGCTGTACGGCTTCCGCGCGCTCGAGCTGCTGAGCAGCGAGGCCTGCCGGCCGTGGGACGCGCGACGCAATGGCCTCTCGCTCGGCGAAGGCGCGTCGTTCGCGCTGCTGCAGCGCGACGACGATGCTCCGGCGGCCTGGCTGCTGGGCTGCGGCGAGAGCAGCGACGGCCACCACATGAGCAGCCCGCACCCCGAAGGGCTGGGCGCGGTCGCGGCGATGCGCGCGGCGCTGGCCGATGCGCAACTGCAACCCGACGCAGTGGACTACCTCAACCTGCACGGCACCGGCACGCGCAGCAACGACGCCACCGAAGACCACGCGGTGTGCAGCGTGTTCGGCCGCGCGCTGCGCTGCAGTTCGACCAAAGGCCACACCGGCCATGCGCTCGGTGCCGCCGGTGCGATCGAGGCGGCGATCACGATGCTGGCGCTGCGCCACGGCGTGCTGCCGCAGGGCCTGCACTGCGAGCAGCCAGACCCGGCGCTGCACGCGAACTACCTGCGCGAGCCGCAGCAGCGCACGATCGCGGTGGCGGCGAGCAACTCGTTCGGTTTCGGCGGCAGCAACGCCTGCCTCGTGCTCGGAGCGCCGCGGTGAGCGCGACGCACGGCGCGACGCTGCAGGTGGCGGTGGCCGGCATCGGCGTGCTCGGCCCCGGCCTGAGCGACTGGCCTCAGGCCGCCGGCGTGCTGCGAACGCCGAGCGACTGGAAGCCCGCGGCCACCGTGGTACCCGCGCCGCAGCGTCTGCCCGCCGCCGAACGGCGCCGCGCCGGCGTCGGCGTGCGGGCAGCGCTCGAAGTGGCCGAGCAGGCGTGCGCGATGGCCGGCGCGGCAGTCGACGAGGTGGCCACCGTGTTCGCGTCGGCCAGCGGCGACCCCGAAACCTGCCACGCGATCTGCGAGGCGCTGGCCCGGCCCGAGCGACTGCTGTCGCCGACCCGCTTCACGAACTCGGTGCACAACGCAGCGGCGGGTTATTGGCACATCGCCGCGCAGTCGCGCGCGGCCTCGACCAGCCTGGCGGCCTACGACGCCAGCGTGGCCGCGGGCCTGCTCGAAGCCGCTGCGCAGTGCGCGAGCAGCGGCGCACCGGTGCTGCTGGTGGCCAGCGACATGCCCTACCCCGCGCCGCTGCATGCGCTGCGTCCGCTGCCCGACGTGTTCGCCTGTGCGCTGCTGCTGGCGCCGCCGCGGCGCAGCGCAGCATGGCCGCTGGCGCTGCGCATCGCGTCGCCCGGCGCGCCCACGCGCTGCAGCGGCACCGCCCTCGATGCGTTGCGCCGTGCCGTGCCGGCCGCGCGCGTGCTGCCGCTGCTGCAGGCGCTGGCGTTCGACGTGCCCGGCACGGTGATGCTCGACGACGACGGCTTCGCCCTCGTGGTGCAGGTCGCGGCACGCGCATGAGCCCCGCCCGGCCGCCCGAAGGGGCTCATACCGAAGCGCGTCAGCGCGAAGGTACCCCAGTGAACGCACCGGCCACGCTCGATCGCGCCGGCATCGCCGCGCGCATTCCGCACCAGGCTCCGATGTGCCTGCTCGAGCGCCTGTTGTCGTGGGGCGCCGACGAGATCGTCTGCCTGGCCACCGACCCGGCCGACCCGGCGCATCCGCTGCGCCTGGGCGACGCGTTACCGGCCGCGTGCGCGCTCGAGATCGCGTCGCAGGCGATGGCGCTGCACGGCGCGCTGTGCGCCCCGACGCCGCGGCCGACGCCGGGCTTTCTGGCCAGTGCGCGCGGCGTGCAACTGCACGTGCGCACGCTGCACGACGCCGCGCTTCCGCTGCGCGTGCGCGCGAAGCGCGTCGCCGGCGACGCCGGTCAGGCCCTGTATGCGTTCTCGCTGCACGATGGGCGCGAGCGCGTGCTGGTGCAAGGCCGCGCCAGCGTGGTCTTCGGCAGCGCGCTGGCGGTGCCGGTGGAGCGCGCGCGATGACGCTGGCCGGCAAGCGCGCGCTGGTCACCGGCGCCAGCGGGGCGCTGGGCAGCGCGATCGCGCGGCGCCTGGCCGCGCAGGGTGCCAGCGTCTGGCTGCATGCACACGCGCACCCCGATGCCGTGCAGCAGCTCGCGCGCGACATCGCGACGGCCGGCGGCCAGGCGCAGCCGATCGTGTTCGACCTCGGCGACGACGCGGCCACACGCAGCGCCTGCGAGCGGATGCTGCGCGACGGCGCGGTGCAGATCGTCGTCAACAACGCCGGCGTGCACGATGACGCGGTGTTCCCGGCGCTGCGCAGCCAGCAATGGCATCGCGTGGTCGACGTCTCGCTGCATGGCTTCTTCCGCGTCACGCAACCGCTGCTGCTGCCGATGCTGCGCACGCGCTGGGGCCGCATCGTCAACATCACGTCGGTGGCGGCGATCGTCGGCAACCGCGGCCAGGTCAACTACGCCGCGGCCAAGAGCGCGCTGCACGGCGCGACGCGCGCGTTGTCGCTCGAGGTGGCCAGCCGCGGCGTCACCGTCAACGCGGTGGCCCCGGGCATCATCGCCAGCCCGATGGCCGACGCCGCGTTCGATGCCAAACGAATCGCCGACCTCGTGCCCGCCGGCCGCGCCGGCCGCGCCGACGAGGTGGCCGCGCTGGTGGGCTTTCTCGCCAGCGACGAGGCCGGCTACATCACCGGCCAGGTGATCTCGATCAACGGCGGCATGGCGTAGCGGCCGGCCTGGGGCCGGCGAGCCGCTGTCCCGGGCCATACTGGGGCTTCACACACCAGAAGCGAATCGTCATGAGCGAGCACACCGTGAAGCTGCGCCAGCAGCAGGACTACCAGTTCGAGATCGACTTCGGCGTCGGCTCGACGCTGCGCTCGGACCTGCCGCCACCCAACGGCCACGGCAGCGGGCCCACTCCCGAGCACCTGCTCGCCGCCGCGGTGGGCAACTGCCTGGCCGCATCGCTGCTGTTCGCGCTGCGCAAGTTCAAGCAGCGACCCGACCCCGTCGGCTGCGAGGCCAGCGCCGAGGTCGGCCGCAACGCCGAAGGCCGCCTGCGCGTGCTGGCGATGCACGTCACGTTGACGCTCGGCGTGCCGGGCGAGCAGATCGAGCATCTGCAGCGCGTGCTCGACACCTTCGAGGCCTACTGCACCGTGACGCAAAGCGTCCGCCAGGGCGTGCCGGTGGTGCTGCGCGTGCTCGATTCGAGCGGCGCGGTGCTGAAGGGCTGAACTCCCGTGCAACTTGGTGCGGCGTGACGGCGCGCGCTCAGCGCTGGAACGGCGGCAGCCGGCGCGCGCGGCGCCACGCCAGCCACGGCAGGCGCAGCGCGAAACCGATCATCAGCCGCGTGTGCATCCAGGTCAGCAGCGCGTTGTCGCGCACGTAGCGGAAGTGCGAGACGCCGCCCTGCGCGGGGGTCAGGTAGCGCACCGGCGCGTCGCGGTTGATCGGCTTGACGCCGCGCCAGGCCAGGCGCACCACCGCCTCGGTGTCGAAGTCGAAGCGGCGCATCCAGCGCTGGCGCTGCATCACCGCCAGCAACTCGGCGATCGGGTAGACGCGAAAGCCGAACAGCGAATCGCCGACGCCGGCGCCGAGCGTCTCGAGGTCGGTCCACCAGTTCGACACGCGTCGGCCGCGCACGCGCAGCGCCGGCGCGCTGGCGTCGAACAGCGGCCGGCCGAGGATCATCGCCTCGGGCCGCTCGACGCTGGCGCGCATGAATGCCTCGATGCACTGCGCCGGGTGCTGGCCGTCCGCGTCCATCGTCAGCGCGTGGCTGAAGCCCGCATCGCGCACCTGCTGCAGGCCATGCAGCACGGCCGCGCCCTTGCCCCGGTTGCGCGGCAACAGCCACACGCGCAGCCCCGGGTCGGCGGCGGCCATCGCCTGCAGGCCCTCGCCGGTGCCGTCGCGGCTGCCGTCGACCACCACGTACACCGGCTGCCACGCTGCGCGCGCCGCACGCACGGTGTCGTAGACAACAGGGCCGGTGTCGAAGCTCGGAATGACGACCACGTGCGTGGTCGACACCGTCGTCATGGCGGCGGATGTCGCGGCAGCGGGCCGACGCCGGCGGCCATGTAGCGCTCGATCTCGCGCACTGACTGCCCGAGGTCGGGCCCCACCGCGAAGCGCCGCCCGAGGCGCACCGAGAACTCGATCGGCAGCGGCGGCAGCCGCCACAGCGGCCAGCCCTTGGCGAGGTACGGCGACGAGGTGTCGATGAACACCGTCTGCACCGGCACGCCGGCACGCCGCGCGATCAGCGCGAAGCCGCCCTGGAACGCATTGAGCGGCGCCTGCGTCGTGCGCGTGCCTTCGGGAAACATCACCAGCTGCCCGCCGGCGCGCAGGTCGGCGATCGCCAAGTGCATCATGCGGTGCGGCGAATCGTTGCGCACGTAGCGTGCCAGCCGCGCGCCAGGCCCGAGCAGCGGGTTGCGCGCCAGGCCGGCCTTCATCACGCAGGCGCTGCGCGGCAACTGCGCCACCAGCATCAACGCATCGAGCAGGCTCGGATGGTTGGCCACGATCATCAGGCCGCGCTCGTCGGCCAGCGGCCGCAGCGCGCTGGCATCCATGCGCAGCAGGCCCGATGCCCTGGCCAGCGTCCAGAACATGCGGTAGCCGCGCGAGATACCGGCACGGCCGATGCGCAGCCCGCTGGCGCGCGGCAGCAGCGGGTACAGCAGCAGCGCGACCAGGTTCCAGGCGATCGACATCAGCCCCAGGCACAGCAGCAGCAGCTGCAACACCAGCCACGCCAGCGGCTGCGGCCAGCTGCGCGCGACGAGCCGCTCAGTCGTCATCGCCGACCCGCTCGCCCGATGTCGCGAACACCCGCGACAGCGCGAAGCCGAACGCCAGCGTGCCGTGCCGGCGCACCAGCGGGCTGCCGTCGTAGACGGCGCCCTTCACGGTGTCGGCGGTGACGAAACCGCCCAGCCACCACGAGCCCAGGCGGCGCGACGTGCTGCCGATCAGCCGCCAGCCGCCGAAGCCTCCCGGCGCGCGATAGCTCGCACGCGCCGGCGTCGCGAACTGCGGCGCCACGTCGAAGTAGGTGCCGTTGAACGCGCGGCTGCCGAACAACGGGCCGCCGAGCAGCGATGCGTTCCAGCCGTCGATCTTGGTGTCGAGGTTGAGGTTCGGACTGGCCAGCCAGCCGACCATCCGGGGCTGCGACTCGATCGTCAGCGCCGCGCGCAGCGGCGCTCGCAGCTGCAGCTTCCACCACGAGCCGTGCGCCAGGGTCGCGTTGAGGTTGGGCCCGACCTCGACGGTTGCCGCCAGGTCGGGCATGCCCTGACGGGCGGCGTTGCCGTCGCTGCGAGTCGGCGCGGTGGCGGCGAGGCTGACATCGAAGTCGACCCGCTCTCTGTCGAGCAACACCGCACGCGCGCCCTCGCGGTCGGCCTTCAGGATGTCCCCTCGATAGACGATGTAGGGCACCGGCAACACCCAGGTTCGACTCTGATCGGAGCCGCGGTAGTCGGGCAGTCGCAGCACGCCGACGCCGACGCCCGCCTCCCACAGCGGCCGGTCGGCACGGGCCTGCGGCCAGGCGACGGCAAGGAGTGCGGTGATGAACACGGTCTGCCTCGCGCTAGCGCTCGACAAGCACGTTCTCCCCTACGGTCGGGCCCGTCTGCCGGACAATGCGCCGGCGCGCGCGCCAGGCGCGCCATGTACGGGGCGCGTTGCCGATGCAGGTGATGTAGTAGATCGCCTTG
>DASURM010000278.1:0-3483 GCA_036280035.1 Burkholderiaceae bacterium
GGCTCGCCGGCGAGGTGCGACCGGCGCCGCGCGGCCAGGAGCGCCTGCGCGAGGCGGCCAAGCTCGGATTCGCGGTGGCGCTGGTGCCCAAGGCCAACGCCCCGAAGGCCGACTCGCGCGCGTTCGAAGGGCTGACGATCCATGCCGTGGAGCGCGTCGAAGAGGCGATCGAGGTCGTGCGCGGGCTGTGACGCGATGACTCGGGTGCAATGAATCACCCGCTCGTCGGCTGGGCGCTGGCGGCGCTGGCGATCGCGATCGGCTACCTGCAGTGGCGCTGGCCCGGCGTGGCGCTCGCCGTCACGATGATCGTGTTCTGGCTGTTGCTGCAGTTCAGCCGCGCGCTGCGCGTGCTGCGCAACGCCGGCCGCGCGCCGGTGGGACACATCGACAGCGCGGTGATGCTCGCCGCGCGGCTGCAGCGCGGCCAGCGGCTGCCGCAGATCCTGGCGCTGACGCGCAGCCTCGGCAGGCGAGCGGACGGCGAGGACGGCGACCACGAAGTGTTCGAATGGCGCGACGCCGGCGACGACGTCGTGCGGGCCGAGTTGGTTCGCGGCAAGCTCGTGCGCTGGCAGCTGCTGCGCGCGGCCGACGCCGCAGCGCCGCCACGGTCGAACTAAGACGACAAGCGGAGGGGCCGACGATGCGGAGGAGCCGCAGACCGGGCCTGCTGGAGCGCACCGCGCGGCGCAGCGCATGAGGCTTCGGCAGTCTGCCGTGGGGTCGGCCGCGGTGTCGCGGCGTCACGGACGCGCGGCGGCCTAAAATCAACGCCCGCTCCCGCGCTTTCACCGCGAAGGAACTCCGATGTCGATGTCCGACCGCGACGGCAAGATCTGGTTCGACGGCAAGCTGGTCGACTGGCGCGACGCCAAGATCCACGTGCTGACGCACACGCTGCACTACGGCTGCGGCGCCTTCGAGGGCGTGCGCGCCTACAAGACGGCCAGCGGCAAGACCGCGATCTTCCGCCTGCGCGAGCACACCGAACGGTTGTTCAACTCGGCCAAGATCCTGCGCATGAAGATTCCGTACAGCTTCGAGCAGGTGTGCGAGGCTCAAGCGGAGGTGGTGCGGGCCAACAAGCTCGAGAGTTGCTACCTGCGGCCGCTGACCTGGATCGGCGACGAGAAGCTCGGCGTCAGCCCCAAGGGCAACACGATCCACCTGATGATCGCGGCCTGGGCCTGGGGCGCCTACCTCGGCGAGGAAGGGCTGAAGAAGGGCATCCGCGTCAAGACCTCGAGCTACGCGCGCCACCACGTCAACATCACGATGACGCAGGCCAAGGCGGTGAGCAACTACACCAACTCGATCCTCGCCAATATCGAGGCCACCGAAGACGGCTACGACGAGGCGATGCTGCTCGACTCGGCCGGCTTCGTCAGCGAGGGCGCCGGCGAGAACCTGTTCGTCGTCAAGGGCGGTGTGGTCTACACGCCCGATCTCTCGGCCGGCGCGCTCAACGGCATCACGCGCAACACGGTGTTCGCGATTTGCGCCGACCTGGGGATCGAGATCGTCCAAAAGCGCATCACGCGCGACGAGGTCTACATCGCCGACGAGGCGTTCTTCACCGGCACCGCCGCCGAGGTGACGCCGATCCGCGAGTACGACCGCGTCACCCTCGGCGAGGGTGCGCGCGGCCCGATCACCACCAAGATCCAGAACGCCTTCTTCGACATCGTCAACGGCCGCAACGCCAAGTACGCCGAATGGCTGACCGCGGTATGAGCGCACAACCACAGCCCAGAGCCGTCGTCGAACTGACCGCGAAGGACTTGATCGGCGAGCGCGTCGTGTTCTGTCCGAACCCGAAGATGCCCTTGTGGAGCAACCATCCACGGGTGTTCATCGACATCGCCACCGAGGGCGTCGGCCGCTGCCCGTACTGCGGCACCGAATACCGCCTGAAGGCGGGCGAGAAGCTCGCCGCAGGCCACTGACCGCGCCGCCGGCAGCGCGCGGGTTCAGCGCGGGTCGCGCGGCAACGCCGACGTCGAGACCGAGCGGTGCATGCGCACCGCGAGGCGGACGCGCGACAGCAGCGCTTCGGGGCTGGCCGTGTGCGGCAGCCACGCCAGCGCGCCGCCTCGCAAGGCGTCACGCTCGCTGGCGTCGTCCTCGCCGGCGGCCAGCACGATGACCGGAATATCCTCCAGCGCCGGACCGGCCCGGAACGCCTCGAGCACCGTCGCCACGTCGGCGCCGTCGATGGCGCCACCCAGTGCGATCGCATCGGGCTGCAGGTCGCGCGCCATGTCCACCGCGTCGCGCAGGCGGGTCGCAAGCCGCACCCGCGCCAGCGCCGACAGCAGTCGCACCAGGGCCATCGCCCGCGCTGGCTCGAAGCCCAGCAGCAGCACGGTGGGACGGCCGCTCTCGATGGGTTCGTCTGACGGCCCCAGCAGCCGCGCCCCGTGCACCGAATCTCGCCAAACACTGGCCATCTTCAACTCCTGGCTGGCAATGGGTCCTCGCCTCCAGCATTGCGATCAGTGGACAGCCGTCGCAGTTGCCACCATAGACCGCGCGGGTCTCGGGAGGTGCGAGGTGCGCGCCCGATGGCAACGGGATGCCGTGAAAAAGTGCCGCCGACGGGGCCCCTTGTTACATTCTGGGTCGGCGCTCACTCCAGCGGCCGGGGCTACGCCGAGCGGCCCGTGCCAGACGGGATTGACACCCCGGCGCGCCCTCTTACAGTGGCGCGGCTGACCCCACGGCCTGCCATGGACACCGACTCGATGCCCGACCGCCGACTCTCGCAGCAACTCCGATTCGCACGGCGCGCTGCGGGCCCGCTGACGCTGCTGCTCGCGTGCGCCGCCGCAGGCGCGGCCGTGCCGACGGTGACGATCGCCGAAGGCAAGAGCACGGTCTTCTCCGGCGGCACCGCGTATCTGCCGAAGGCCGGCCTGCAGTTGCGCACCTGCGACGTGGTGCGCACGGGCGCCAAGGCGCTGGTGCAGATCGAATACGAGGATGGCGGCAAGATCGTGCTCGGGCCCGAGAGCCGGCTGGTGGTCGATCTGCCGCTGGGCGGCGAGCCGGTGGTGGGCCCGCACTATCTGATCTCGGGCTGGGCCAAGCTGACCGTGCCCAAGCGCGACAAGGCCGCGCCCTACCGCATCGACACGCCGCAGTTCAACCTCACCACCGACGCAGGCATCGCGGCGCTGCGCGTCGGCGACCGCGACGCCGCGTTCTTCGTCGAGCAGGGCGCGGTGACGGCGCTGGTTCCGTCTGGCCGCGCGCTGGCGCGGGTGGCGATGGGCAGCGGCCGCACATTCGTGCGCAAGGGCTCGGACGACCGGGGCACGCTGGCTCAGCGCGCCGACCCGGCTTTCGTGCAGGCGATGCCCACTGCGTTCCGCGACACGCTGCCGTCGCTGCTCGCGCACGTGAAGGGGCGCGAATCGCCCCCGCGGCCGTCGCCGGACGACGACGCGGCCGAGGCCGAGGGCTGGTTCCGCGCCGCGC
>DASURM010000279.1:0-5908 GCA_036280035.1 Burkholderiaceae bacterium
CTTCGACGGTCGCCACACCGGATGCGGCGTGGTAGTCGGGCTCGTAGCCGAACTTCGCCTTCCAGGCGCGCTCGAACTCCTCGGCATTGCCGAACCAGTGGTCCTTGAGCGTCGCCGAAGGCAGCCAAGCGGTCATGCCGCTCGCGCCGTTGGCGTCCTTGCCGAGCGCCTGGCGGAAGTCGGCGCTGGGAACGCCCACCGTGAACGAGTAGAGCTTCGGGCTCACGTTGAGGCTCTTGGCCTGGCGGATGAAGTTCAGCACCTCGGTCTCGTGGCCCGCGACCAGCACCGCGTCGACGTTCGCGCTCTTGATGCGCGACAGCAGGGCGGCGAAGTCCGACGCGTTGGTGCTGTAGCGTTCGTCGATCACCAGCTTCAGGCCGGCCTTGGCGAGCAACTCGCGCGTGCCCTTGGCCACCGAGACGTCGAACGCGTCATCGGCATAGAGCAGCGCCACCGTCTGCGGCTTGGGGCTGAGCTTGGTCATGGCCTCGATCGTGCTGCCGAAGTAGTCGCTCGCCGCGGGCAGCGTGCCGAAGATGTACTTGTAGCCGCGGGCGTAGATCTGGTCCGACGCGCCGCCGCCCTGCACCATCGGCACCCGGTTCTTCTCGGCGACCGACGAGTCGGCGAGCACGAAGTTGCTGGCGAACGGACCCAGCAGGAAGTTCACCTTGTCCTGCGTGAGCAGTTGTCCGTACTGGCGCACGCTCAGGTTCACGTCCGACTGGTTGTCGAGCATCTTCAACGCGATCTTGTGCTGCTGCGAGCCGATCTTGATGCCGCCCGCGGCGTTGATCTTTTCCACCGCGAACTCGTAGGCGTCCTTGTAGTAGCGCCCGGTATTGGCCACCGGCCCGGTGATCTGCACCGAGGCACCGAAGGTCACCGGCTGCGCCCAGGCCGGCGCCGCCACGAGAAGGAGGGATCCAAGGGAGAGCAGGAAGCGATGCATGGTGATTACCTCTTGGGGTCGAGATTGCAAGTCCTGTCGGGTTCTCGGCAACCATATCGTGCCGCGATACATAATGCATCGTAGTACGATACATTGTCAACCGATCCGGATTGAGCAGGTTGGTTCCAGGATGTCGTGGCGCAGGTCGATCGAACGGATGAAGGGGATGCCGCGAGGCGCTGACGGCAGGCCCGACGCCGGGCTCCAAACCCATGAGTACGCGTTGCTCGCCGAGTTCCGCTACGCGCTGCGCAGCTTCCTGCACTTCAGCGAGTCGGCGGCGGAGGGCAGCGGTCTTTCCGCCCAGCACTACCAGGCGATGCTGGTGTTGCGCGGCTGCCCGGAGGACCGGCGGATCACCATCAACGACCTCGCGCAGCAGCTTCTGATCCGGCACAACAGCGCGGTCGGGCTGGTCGATCGGCTCCACAAGCAGGGGCTGCTGGCGCGCGAGGACTCGCTTCTCGACCGGCGCAAGGTCTACCTGCGCCTGACGGCCAAGGGCGAGCGCGTGCTCGAACGCCTGGTCGGCGTGCATCGCGAGGAACTGCGGCGCATCGGTCCGCAGCTCAGGCAGCTGGTCCAGAGGATCACGCGCGCGATGGAGGCGCCGCCAGCCGACAAGCGAGGGAGTTTCTGATCGACGGGCGTTCGTGAAGGGTCGCCTGCGGTCAATCGAACAGCCACCCACTCTCGAAGCGAGAAAGGAGAATTTCCATGACGGACAAGCCGATGTACCCGACCGCGACCGCCGAGGTCGGCGCCAAGCGCGCTGCGCTCGCGCCCAAGACCGAGGCGGCGTTCCGCGCGTTCAGCGAGGCGGTGTTCGCCGACGGCGCGCTGCCCACGAAAACCAAGCAGTTGATCGCGGTCGCCGTCGCCCACGTGACGCAATGCCCATACTGCATCCGCGGCCATACCCGAGCCGCGCTGCGCACGGGGGCAACTCGCGAAGAAGTCATGGAGGCGATCTGGGTCGCCGCCGAGATGCGCGCCGGCGGCGCGTACGCGCACTCGGCGCTTGCGCTGGATGCGATGGACGCCTTCGACAAGCGGCCCCCCGCGTAGCCGCGCGCGCCACACCTGCGGGCACCTGCGGGCACCTGCGGGCACCTGCGGTCCGCCCCGTTCACCGCGGCGCGTTCACCGCGGCGCGTGCACTCAGCGCGTCACCCCGGGCGGCGCCACCGCCGCGGCGTCCCACTGCGGGCCGTCGAACCAGGGGTCGCC
Source organism: Burkholderiaceae bacterium (assembly GCA_036280035.1). GTDB lineage: Bacteria > Pseudomonadota > Gammaproteobacteria > Burkholderiales > Burkholderiaceae_C > JAEUPI01. The sequence goes on from DASURM010000279.1 coordinate 2,186, forward strand.
CTGCAGCGCGGCGCGCAGCATCGGCATCGCATCGACGCCCCAGAACAGCCGCCCGTCGAGGTCGAAGGTCGGCACGCCGAACACGCCGCCCGCCAGCGCGCGGTCGGTCCACGCCCGCAGTTCGGCCTTGACTTCGTCGCCGGCCGGGTCGCGATGCGGCGCCAGCGCCTGCGCGAGCGTGCGCAGCCGCGCCGGGTCGGTGGCGTCGGCGCCGCCGCGCCAGACGTGGCGCATCAGCGTCTCGACGACATGCCGATTCGGCGTCCCGCCCGCGTCGCAGCACGCCAGCGCGAGCCGCAGCAGCGGCAGCGGGTTGAACGGATGCGTCGCCGGCGTCTGCGCCGGGATGTTCAGCGTGTGCGACAGCCATGCGATGTGGCGGAAGGTCCAGGCGCGCTTGGGCGCGATCTCGGCCGGCCCCTTGTGCCCCCAGTGCGACAGCAGCCCGGCGAACAGCACCGGTCGGTACTGCACCTCGTAGCTGCAGCCGACGAGCGCCTGCGGCAGGTGCTCGAACGCCAGGTAGGCGAACGGCGAGACGACGTCGAACCAGAAGCCGATGCGCTTCATCGCAGCACCTCGGCGCCGGCGCGCGCCAGCGCCGCGCGCCGCTGTTCGAGTGCCTTCCACACCACACGCTTGTCGTCGTCGCTCATGGCACTCCAGCCAGCGATCTCGTCGATCGTGCGCAGGCAGCCTTCGCACCAGCCGCTGCTGGCGTCGATGCGGCAGACGTTGATGCACGGCGACGGCACGCCACCCGTTGTCGAGGCGACGGGACGGTCGGCAGCATCGCTCACGGTGCCCCCTCGACGCCCGGCCCGGCAGGGCCGGCCGCTTCGCGAGGCGCTCGCCCGTGCGCAGGCACGGGCTCGTGTCCGCGCTCAGCCACGTCGGCCACCGGTGCGCCGGTGTAGCGTTCGAGGTCGCTCGGTGTCAGCTTGAAGACGCCGTTGGGGTGGCCTGCCGCGGCCCAGATCTCGCCGAAGCGGAACAGGTCGCGGTCGATCAGCGTCAGCGGCGGGCTCGCGTGTGCCAGCGGCGCCACGCCGCCGATCGCGAAGCCGGTGCTCGCCTTGACGAAGCCGGCGTCGGCGCGACCGAGCGCGCCGGTGACCGCGCCGACCTTGGCCTCGTCGACGCGGCGGTCGCCCGAGGTGACCACCAGCACCGCGCGGTCGTCGCTGCGGCGGCGGAAGATCACGCTCTTGGCGATCTGGCCGACGGTCACGCCCAGCGCATCGGCGGCCTCCTGCGACGTGCGCGCCGCGACGTCGAGCCACAGCGGCGCGTGCGCATGGCCGAGCTGCGCCAGCGCCTGCGCGACGCGCCTGAAGCCTTCGGGCCGCTCCACCTCTTCCATCAGACCACCACCTTGCCGCGCTTGGCCAGCAACGCGCGGCCGACTCGCGAGCCGGGCGGCCGGCCGAGCTGCGCCGAGATGAATGCGCCGGCGTCGACCAGCGCGTCGAGGTCGATGCCGGTGTCGATGCCCAGGCCGTCGAGCATGAACACCACGTCTTCGGTGGCCACGTTGCCGGTGGCGCCCTTCGCGTACGGGCAGCCGCCGAGCCCGGCGACGCTGGCGTCGAAGGTGTGCACGCCGATTTCCAGGCAGGCGTAGATGTTGGCCAGCGCTTGGCCGTAGGTGTCGTGGAAGTGCCCGCTGACCTCGGCGAGCGGAAAGTGTTCGAGCGCGCGTTCCAGCGCCGCCTGCACCTTGCGCGGCGTGCCGACGCCGATGGTGTCGGCGATGCCGACGTGGTGCACGCCGATGCCCTTCATCAGCCGCACCACGTGCTCCACCTCGTCGGCCGACACCTCGCCCTGGTACGGGCAGCCGAGCGCGCACGAGATCGCGCCGCGCACCTTGATGCCGGCCTCGCGCGCCGCGGCGACCACCGGCGCGAAGCGCTCGATGCTCTCGGCGATTCCGCAGTTGATGTTGCGCTGACTGAACGCCTCGGTCGCCGCGCCGAACACCACGATCTCGTCGGGTTTGCTCAGCCGCGCGGCCTCGAACCCCTTCAGGTTGGGGGTCAGCACCGAGTAGCGCACGTCGCGTGCGCGCTCGATCGCGGCCATCACCTGCGCGTTGTCGGCCATCTGCGGCACCCACTTGGGGCTGACGAAGCTGGTGACCTCGATCTCGCGCAGGCCCGCGGCCTGCAGGCGGTGCACGAGGTCGACCTTGTGCGCGGTGGCGACCGGCTCCTTCTCGTTCTGCAGGCCGTCGCGCGGGCCCACTTCGACCAGCGTGACGCGGCTGGGCATCATGATCGGCGCCTCATTCGGGGTGTGCGCACCACTATAGCGGCGAGCCTGCAGCCCGTACCGGCAGGCGGGCTTGGGCTGCCGCGGCCGCAGTCGCGGGATGGGCGCGCCGCGCAGTGCCGGCCACAATGCCGGCACCGAGGGCCGTGCAGATGATCGACCGCAGTACCAACCGTCGCCTGCAACTGGCCACGCGCATCCACTACGCGCTGCTGCGCGAGACCGGCATCGGCGCCGATGTCGGCCGCCTGCTGAAGCGGCCGCTGTACGCGCGCGACGTGCTGCTGGTGTGCGAGGCCTGCGGCGACGCGCACGACCTGCGGCGCCTGGCCACCGCGTTTCGCGCCGCGTCGCTGCTGGCCGCCGCCGAGGGCACGCGCGGTGCAGGCTTCGGCGCGTCGCAGGGCTGGTCGTCGTCGCTGCTGTCGATGCCGCCCGAGTCGGTGCCGGCGGAGTAGGCGTCTACTCCTTCAGCCGCAGCAACTCGCTGCCCTCGGCGACCTGGTCGCCCGCCGCGTAGAGGCACTCGCCGACCACGCCGTCGCGCGGCGCGTGGATCGTGTGCTCCATCTTCATCGCCTCGATCACCGCCAGCGCCTGGCCGCTGACCACGCGGTCGCCCGGCTTGGCGAGGTACGCGATCAGCTTGCCCGGCATCGGTGCGGTGAGCTGGCCGCCCTCCGCCGCGCCTTCGCCGGCGTGCGCCATGTCGTCGACCTCGCGCACGTCGGCGCGCCCCTGCGGCGCGAACACAGCGACCTGCTCGCGATGCGCGTAGACGGCGAGCACCAGCCGCTGCGTACCGATCGTCACGTCGTGGCGATGGCCGCCGAGCGCGCGCACCTGCAGCGGCCAGTGCTGCTGCGCGATCTCCAGCCGCAGCGCACCGTCGTGCAGGCGCGCCAGCGCGACCGCGTGCTCGGAGTCGCCGCGTTGCAGGTGAAAGTGCCGGCGCGCGCCGCCATAGAGGCGAAAGCCGTCGCGGCGCGACCACGGGTCGGCCCCCTGCAGCGCCGCCTCGCCGGCCAGCACCTGCGCCACCACGCCGGCGGCGGCCACCTCGAGCGGCAGCTGCGGCTGCTCGAACAACGCCGCGCGCTCGCGCTCGATCAGCGCGGTGTCGAGGTCGGCCTGCGCGAACGCGCGCGACGCGACGACGCGGCGCAGGAACGCCACGTTGGTGTGCAGGCCGACGATGTGCGTGGCCGCCAGCGCCGCGTCGAGCCGCGCCAGCGCCTGCGCGCGGCTCTCGCCCCAGACGATCAGCTTGGCGATCATCGAGTCGTAGTACGGCGTGATGGCGTCGCCCTCACGCACGCCGGCGTCGACGCGCACCGGCGCCGGGTCGTGGAAGCGCTCGCCATCGGCGTTGCGCAGGAAGGCCACGTGATCGGGCCAGCGCAAGGTGCGCAGCATGCCGGTGGCCGGCAGGAAGCCGGCGCCGGGGTT
>DASURM010000280.1:0-6337 GCA_036280035.1 Burkholderiaceae bacterium
CCAGCGGCCCCGGGAGGGTGCTGAGCACCTCGCCGGCAGCGCCAGCCAGATCGCGCCGCAGCGCGCTGCGCCAGATCTTCAGCGTCTGCCCGCGATCGACCAGCGTCGCGCCGGGAAAGGGATCGAACGCGCGGATCCGTCGCTCGAGCAGCGCCGCGCTGGCGTGCCAGTCGAGCGGCGCTTCGTGCTTCTGGATCTTGCTCGCGTAGGTCACCCACTCGGCGGGCTGCGGCACCGCGGCGAGGCCGCCGCGGCTCAGGCGATCGAGCGCGTCGACGATCGCGTGGGCGCCGAGCGCAGCCAGGCGGTCGTGCAGCGTGGCGCCGGTGTCGTCGGGGGCGATCGGCAACGCCTGCGCCAGCAGCACGGCGCCGGTGTCGAGGCCGGCGTCCATCTGCATGATCGAGATGCCGGTCTCGCGGTCGCCGGCCTCGAGTGCGCGCTGGATCGGTGCCGCGCCGCGCCAGCGCGGCAGCAGCGACGCGTGGATGTTCAGGCAACCCAGGCGCGGCAGCGCGAGCAGCCAGGGCGGCAGGATCAGACCGTAGGCGGCGACCACGATCACCTCGGGCGCCGCGGCCTGCAACGCCTCGCGCACCTCCAGCGCCTGGGTGGCATGGCGACCGTCGAGCCGCAGCCCGGCGGGCTGCAGCATGCGCAAGCCGTGCTGCGCGGCGACGGTCTTCACGGCCGACGCTCGCAACTCGAGGCCGCGTCCGGCGGGGCGATCGGGCTGCGTCAGCACCAGCACGACGTCGTGGCCCGCCGCGACGATCGAGCGCAGCGCCGTCGCGGCGAAGGCCGGCGTGCCGGCGAACGCCAGCCTCATCGGCCGATCCTCGGGGCTTCGCGCCTTGGGCTTGCCGCCGCCCCGCGGCGCCGGAGGCCTGCCTCGCGCGTCATGCCTGCTGGCGTTCCTGCTGCTCCTCGCGCGTGCGCTTGTTCATCTTGACGCGGATGCGTTCGCGCTTGAGCGGGCTCAGGTACTCGACGAACACTTTGCCCAGCAGGTGGTCCATCTCGTGCTGCACGCATACCGCGGTGAGGCCCTCGACGCGGCGCTCGAACCGCTGGCCTTCGCGATCGAGCGCCGCCACGGTGACCGCGGCATGCCGCCGCACCTTCTCGAAGATCTCCGGCACCGACAGGCAGCCTTCTTCGTTGACCACGCGCTCGTCGCTGCGCCACATCAGTTCGGGATTGATCAGCACCAGCGGCTGGTCGCGCTGCTGCGAGGTGTCGATGACGATCACCCGCTCGTGCACGTCGACCTGCGTCGCAGCCAGACCGACGCCATCGGCCTCGTGCATCGTCTCCAGCATGTCGTCGACCAGTTGGCGGATGCGCGCGTCGACCATGCCCACCGGCCGCGCAACCTTGTGCAGCCGGGGGTCGGGGTAGCGCAGGATCGTGAGCCTTGCCATGGTCCCGGGGTTCAGGTGGATTGCGCCGCCTCCGATGTGGACCGCTCGCAACGGGTAATGGTGTGATGGGCTCCACACCTTGACGTTTCCGCGGCCGCTTTCGTTGCGGCATCAATGGTTTATGGGCAGAATCTTCCGCGAAGCATGAGCATTGTCGCCCCTTTGATGGCGACAGGTAGTCATGTCAGCCAAACGCCGGGTGCAACGCCCGGGATTTTGGCATTGCCCACCAGCGGAGACCGAGTTCATGAGCCGACCCCACACCCACAGCCCTCGACGCATGCGGTTGTCCCTGTGGGTCGGCATGGCGATCGCTGCGATGTGCAGCGGGGCCTACAGCCAATCTGCGTCGACCACGTGGCCGGTGACGCCCGAGCAGCGCGAAACGGCCAATCAAGTGGCGCAGGCCGGCATACCGCTGAGCGAGTTGGCGCCCAACGCGCCGGATTCGCACACCGTGGTGCGCGGCGACACGCTGTGGGACATCTCCAAGATCTTCCTGCGTTCGCCGTGGCGCTGGCCCGAGCTGTGGGGCATGAACCTCGAGCAGATCAAGAACCCGCACCTGATCTACCCGGGCCAGGTGCTGTCGCTGGTGAAGGTGGGCGACCGCGCGGTGCTGCGCGTCGCACAACCCGTGGGCACCAGCGGTGCGGAGCCTGCGGGCACGGTCAAGCTGTCGCCGCGGGTGCGTGTCGAGACGCTGGACAACGGCGCGATCCCGTCGATTCCGATGCACCTGATCGGCCCGTTCCTCAACGAGGCCGTGGTGTTCTCGACCGACGAGCTGGCCACCGCGCCGCGCATCGTCGCGTCGCAGGAGGGGCGTGTGCTGCTGTCGCGCGGGGAAACGGCCTACGTGCGCGGCGACCTCAAGGGCAACCGCGACTTCCGCGTGTTCCGCGACACCGTGCCGCTGAAGGATCCCGACACCGGCGAGGTGCTCGGCTACGAGGCGCGCTACGTCGGCACCGCCGAATTCGTGCGCGACGGCGGCGTGCAGGCCACGCTCGATGGCAAGGGTGCGCAGATCGTGCCTGCCACGTTCAAGATGACCAGCATCCGTCAGGAAGCCGGCGTCGGTGATCGCCTGGCGCCAGTGCCGCAGAGCGACTTTGCAGCGTATGTGCCGCACGCGCCGTCGCAGCAGCTCAAGGGCCGCATCATCTCCATCTACGGCGAAGCGCTCATGGCCGGCCAGAATCAGATCATCGCGTTGAACCGCGGTGCCCGCGATGGCGTCGAGCGCGGCCACGTGATGGCGCTGTGGCGCGATGGCGCGATGGCCGTCGACACCACCGACCCCTCGAGGCCGCTGATGAAGCTGCCCGACGAACGCATCGGCACGCTGTTCGTCTTCCGCGTCTTCGACCGCGTGTCGTACGCGCTGATCCTGGAGTCGCAAGACCCGGTCAAACCCGGCGATCGCTTCAGCCAGCCCTGACGGGCGGCGCGGGCCAGGACGATGGCGCCCGACGTGGCCGCCGAACTGGCGGCGTGGTTGCGACTTCTGATGACGCCGGGAATCGGTCGCGCGACAGCGCGGCAATTGCTCTCGACGTTCGGCTCGCCGCAGGCGGTGTTCGAAGCGTCGAGCGCGGCTCGCCAGGCCTGCCTGGGGCAGGCGATCGTCGCCGAGGACGTGCCGGCCGCGCTGCCTTCGGCACTGGCCACGCTGACGGCGTGGCTCGACGGCGGCGCGCAGCGCGACTGGGTCGCGCTGGGCGACCCGCGCTACCCGCGAGCGCTGCTGCAGACCGCCGATCCGCCGCTGCTGCTGTACACCCAGGGCGATGCCGGGCTGCTGAACAACCCGTGCCTGGCGATCGTCGGCAGCCGCAATCCGACACCGCAGGGGGCCGAGAACGCGCGCGCGTTTGCCGAGCACCTTGGGCGCGCAGGCTTGACCATCGTCTCGGGTCTGGCGCTGGGCATCGACGGCGCGGCGCACACCGGGGCACTCGCTGCCGGCGCACCGACGATCGCGGTGGTCGGCACCGGCCTGGACCGTGTGTACCCCCGCGCCAATCGCGAGCTGGCGCATCGTGTCGCCGAGCGCGGCGTGATCGTCAGCGAGTTCAACCTCGGCACCGAGCCGCTGGCGGCGAACTTCCCGCAGCGCAACCGCATCATTGCCGGCTTGAGCCTCGGCACGCTGGTGGTCGAGGCGGCGCTGGAATCGGGCTCGCTGATTACCGCGCGCCATGCGGTCGACGCGGGGCGCGAGGTGTTCGCGATTCCGGGGTCGATCCATTCGCCGCAGTCGCGCGGCTGCCATGCCTTGATCAAGCAGGGCGCCAAGCTTGTCGATGACGTGCGCGACGTGCTGGAGGAATTGCGCTTCGCCGCGCCCGCGGCGGCGGGCACGGACGCACCGCCGGGCACTGCCGCGCCGGCCGACCCCTTGCTGGCCGCGATGGGCTACGACCCCGTCGAGATGGATCAATTGCAGGCGCGCACAGGCTGGCCGACAGCACAACTCAGCGCGCGGCTTCTCGAGTTGGAGCTGGCCGGCGACGTGTCGCGGCTGCCAGGTGGCCGCTACCAGCGAAGGGCCGAGGCATGAAGGTCGCTCGGGTATAGTCGGTCCATGTTCGAGGTGTTGGTGTACGTCTATGAGAATTACTGGCGTCCCGACGCGTGCCCAGAGCCCCCGCAATTGACGCGCAAGCTATCGGCGGTCGGCTTCGAGAGCGACGAGATCGCCGAGGCGCTCACCTGGCTCGACGGCCTGGCACAAAATGCCCACGCGGTGGCGCAGGCGCAATCGGCCCGCGCCATGCGCGTGTACACCGAGGCCGAGCGCGAGTTGCTCGGCGACGAGGCGGTGGCCTTCGTCAGTTTTCTCGAGTCCTCGGGCGTGCTCGCGCCGCCGATGCGCGAGATGGTGCTCGACCGCGCCAAGGCAGCCGGCGAGGCGCCGATCGACCTCGAACACCTGAAGGTCATCGTGCTGATGGTGTTCTGGAGCCTCGGCGAGGAGCCCGATGCGCTGATCCTCGACGAGCTGTCGATGCACTCGGACCACCGGTCCGTGCACTGAGCAGGCGCTTGTCAGTTCAGCAGACGCGACGGGTCGGCATCGAGCTTGGCCAGTGCGGTGCGCGTGGCGCGCACGGTCAGCGACTCTTCCTGGGCCGGCAGTAGCAGGCCGGCCTGCAGGAACGCCGCCAGCCGCTGTTGATGGAACAGCACGCAGCGCCCCTGCGGCGTGACGAAGAGCGACAACTGCTTGCGCATGCCTTGCCAGGCCAGTTGCACCGGCTCGTTGCGATCGCGGTAGTCGAGCATGTACCAGCTGCCCACCTGCAGCTCGCGCGCCCAGGCCACCATGGCCGGCGTCGGCATCGAGCCACCCTCGCCGACCACCTCGATCTCGGAGCTCTCGTGGCCCGACAAGTCGAGCACGAGCGATTCGTCGATCTGCACGTTGTCGGCATCGGGTAGCAGCTCTTCGAGCGACTCCAGCCTTTCGGTGAGGTCGTCGATGCGGTCGCTGGAGATCACGGCCGCCTTGGCGGTGAAGGCCGCCGCCAGCGAGTTGTTCAGCGTCTGGATGTGCTCGTCCTGCTTCTCGGGGCTCATGCCGGCCGAAGCCATGCCGTCGCGCAGCGTCTTCAGCAGCGGCGGCAGGCGGCGCAGCACCTCGGCGCGCTCCTCGCGCGTGACCTTGGCGCCGGCCGACCAGATGACATCGGTGGCTGCCTTCTTCATCGCCTTGGTCTGCTCGGCCTGCGCGCCGTAGCGCACCGCGGTAGTCGCCAGCACGTCGGCCCACACCTGGAACAGGAACTGGCGCACCTCGTCCTGCACCGGGACCTCGTTGAGCATCTTGCGCAGTTCGATCGTGTATTGAATCGCCAGCGTTTCGCGCTGCTCGATCTGCTGCGCCAGCGACACGCCCTTGCGCGAGGCCTCGTTCTCGTTCTTGAAGTAGTGCTGGAGGAACTTCTCGAACTCCACCAGCACCGTCTGGAACACGCGCCGACCGGTGTCGGGGTACGCCTCGACCACCTGCACGACGCGCTTGATCTCCTTGGACAATGCCTCGCCGGAGTTCTGCGACGACGAAGAATCGAAGCCCATCACGCAGGCGCCCATGCGGTCGATCAGCCGGCGCGCGGGGTGGTCGATGGTGGCGAAGAAGTCGGGCTCGCTCACCGCCACGCGCAGCGTCGGCATCTGCAGGCGGGCGAACCAGACGCGGATGGTGGCCGGAATGCGATCCTCGGTGAGGATCGACTGGAACATCATCGCGACGATCTCGATCGTCGCGCGCTCCACCGGCGTGGTGGCGGCCTGCTTCAGCGCCTGCTTGCGCTGCTGCAGTTCGGCCAGCATCTGCGGCGTGCTGATCGGCTGCGCGTCGGGGCGGGTCGCCAGCCGATGCTGCACGTTGACCTGGGCGCTGTTGATTGCCTCGGCCAGCACCGGCGACACCGGTTTCAGGTGCGCGGTGTCGCCGAACCCAGGCAGTTGCCGGCCGACCAGGCGGTTGAGCCGGCTCAGGATCTCGCCGGAGTTCTCGCGGCGCAGCGGCCCGGCGCGCGTCATCAGCCGCGTCTCTTCGCTGACGCCACGGGTGGCGCTGCCACCGCGGCCGCCGGTGAGACCACCGCGTACCGAGGTGGACCCCGTATCGTCGGGGTTGGCGCCGAACGCGCCGGAGAACATGCCGCCGGTGTTGACGCCGCGCGAGCGGCGGATCAGCGGCCGCAGGTCGATCTCGGGCATCACGCGTTGCTCGACCAGCCAGCGATTGGCCTCGTGGTAGGCCTCTTCGACGACGTGTGCGAACTCCTCGTGCAGCACAGGCTGCAGTTCGCGCCAGCCTTCCAGGCTCATGCCGGCGTTGCGCCAGGCTTCGAGGCCGATGCGCGCCAGCACGTGCGCGCGCACCGGGTCGTTGGCAT
>DASURM010000281.1:0-2959 GCA_036280035.1 Burkholderiaceae bacterium
CGAGCTTCAGCGCCGCGAGTTCGTCGATCAGCGCGGGCATCTTGTTCGACCAATCGTGGCCGTTGCGCGTGACGAGGCGCGGCTTCGCGCCGTCGCAGCGCGCGAGCATGCGGTAGCCGTCGAACTTGATCTCGAAGATCCATTGCCCGTGGGTTGGCAGGCCGCCGGCCGGCGTGGCGAGCTGCGGCGCCAGCGTGGCAGGCGGCACGGCGCGAACGGCCGCAGCCGGCAGCGTGACCCCGGCGGCCTCGCGCACGCGGCCGTTGCGCGCGCGCTTGGCCGGCTGCGCCGGTGCGGCGGGCGGCGCCGGGCCCACGCTGTCGGGCAGCGCACGCACCACGTCGTAGTCGCGCTTCGAGCGCGCATGGGCATCGCACTTCTTGAACAGGATCCACGGATCGCCGCGCTCGCCGCCCTTCGGCTTGATGCGCACCAGCTCCCATTGGCCCTTGAGCTTCAGCCCGTGCAGCGTGAACAGCAGCTTGCCGTCGGCCAGGCCTTGTGCCGGGTCGCCCGCGGGCTCCCAGCTGCCGCGATCCCACACCAGCACGGTGCCCGCGCCGTAGTGGCCTTTCGGGATCGTGCCCTCGAAGGTGTTGTATTCGATCGGATGGTCCTCGGTGCGCATCGCGATGCGCTTGTCGCTCGGGTCGTAGCTCGGCCCCTTGGGCACCGCCCACGACCACATCACGCCGCCGTGCTCGAGCCGCAGGTCGTAGTGCAGGCGCGTGGCCGCGTGCTTCTGGATCACATAGGCGCGAGCACCGTCCTGCGCCGCGCCTACGTCGCCGCTGGGCTCGGGCGTGACGGAGAAGTCGCGCTTGGCGCGGTACAGCTCCAGCGGGGGCGCGGGCAGGCGGCGCGAGGGCATGCCGGGATTGTCGGGCAGGGCTCTGGCGGAGACGGCATACTCGGCGCCCGATCGCGCGAGGAGTCGCCGCATGCACTATCACCCCCTCGGCAAGAGCCCGCTCGAAGTCTCTGCGCTGTGCCTGGGCACGATGATGTTCGCCGACCAGACCGACGCCCAGGTCGCCGGCGAGATCGTCGCGCACGCGCGCGAGCAAGGCGTCAATTTCATCGACACCGCCGACGTGTACAGCAAGGGCGGGTCGGAGCAGATGGTCGGCGCGCTGCTGAAAGGGCAGCGCGACGACTGGATCGTCGCCACCAAGCTGGGCAACAAGATGTCGGAGCGGCCCAACGAGAGGGGCTACTCGCGCGCCTGGGTGCAGCGCGCGTGCGAGGCCAGTCTGCGGCGCCTGGGCACCGACCACATCGACCTCTACTACCTGCACCGCGACTACGAAGGCATGGATCTGGAGGAGCCGCTGCGGGCGGTCGACTCGCTGCTGGCCGCCGGCAAGATCCGCTACTGGGGCCTGAGCAATTTCCGCGGTTGGCGCATCGCCGAGGCGGTGCATACCGCGCGCGCCATCGACATGCCGGCGCCGGTGGTGTGCCAGCCGTACTACAACCTGCTCAACCGGCAGCCCGAGGTCGAGATCCTGCCCGCGTGCGCGCACCATGGCCTGGGCGTGGTGCCGTACAGCCCGGTCGCGCGCGGCGTGCTCAGCGGCAAGTATGCCCCGGGCGCCGAGCCGGCTCCCGGCACGCGCGCGGGCCGCGGCGACAAGCGGATGATGGAAACCGAGTTCCGCGACGAGTCGCTGCGCATCGCGCAGGCGCTGCGCCCGCACTGCGAACGCAGGGGAGTGTCGCTGGCGCAGTTCGCCACCGCGTGGGTGCTGGCGCACCACGCGGTGAGCGCGGTGATCGCCGGGCCACGCACGCTGTCGCAGTGGCAGGAGTACTTCGGCGCGCTCGACTGCGCCATCGGCGCCGAGGACGACGCGCTGGTCGATTCGCTGGTCAGCCCCGGGCATCCGTCGACGCCGGGCTACAACGACCCGGTGTACCCGCTGCCTGCGCGCCGCCGCGCCTGATCAGCCGCCGGCCGCCGATGCAGCCACCGGCCGCTCGCGGATGCAGGCCCAGGCCACGGTGCCCATCAGCCGGCGCAGGTCGGGCAGTTCGGCCGGTGCGTACACCGCCTTGGCCACCTGCTCGATCAGAGAGGCGGGGTAGAGCTCGCGCGACGTGAGCCGCGTGCTGACGTTGTGCACCGCATTCTCGCGCACGACGTGCTTGCTGCGCTCGACGTGCAGGAAGAACGCGATGTCGGTGCGCGTGAAGCACAGCGCCACCTGCTGGCGCGGCGCGCCCACCTTCATGCGGTGTTCGGCGGCGCACTGGAAGAGCGCGTCGGCGGCTTCCTGTCCCGGGTGGCGCACGGTGCCGGCGTCGATACGGTCCATCACCCCCTCGGCCATCTTCGTAGCGGCGGCGTCGCTCTTCAGGTACGGGATCACGGCGTCGCGGTTGCGGTCGGTCGTCATGTAGTTGCGTGCGATGTTCAGCACCAGGAATGCCTGCTCATCGCAGACCCGGAACGAGTCGCGCTGCGTCGCGGCGGCGTCCTGCGCTTGCGACGCCGCCCCCGCGGCCAGGCCGCACAACGCCAGCAGTCCGGCTCGCAGGGCCCGTAGCGCCGCGGGTGCGGCACCGTGGCGCGGCGTCGACGCTCGACACTGGCTCATCGGGCGAAACGACCTGCGGCGCGGCCGACTACAGACGCGACTCGTGGAGCTCGACCGGCTCGATGCCGCGCCAAGCGGCATCACCGGGCGTCGACTGCTGGTGGTAGGCGTCGAGCGCGCGCTGGTAGCCCAGCATCTCGTAGATCGCCCAGGCCATGCAGGCGAGGAAGATCGCCACCCCGGTGTCGAACGCGATCAGCCCGGTGACGATCAGCGCGAACACCACGGCGACGAAGATCGTCGCCAGCGTGACCGCGACGTTGGCGCGGCGTTCGCTCGGCGGCTCCGCGGCGGGCAGGATCATCATGCGCGGCACCATAGCGCGGCGGGCCGCCGCGCTGCGGCCGGCCGCCGCGGCA
>DASURM010000282.1:0-16436 GCA_036280035.1 Burkholderiaceae bacterium
ATTGCGCGGCGCTGAGGAGCGCAGGGCTCGTGGCCGCGCGCGCGCAGCGCGCGCTTCGTCCTCTGACTCGCGGCGATTGTTCGAGCGCAGCGAACGAAGTGAGCGAAGCGAGTTTCGCCGCGGGCCACGAGACCGAGCACCGCAAGGGAGCCAGCCCGCAGGGCTGACCGCCGTGCACGAGCGCCGGCGCATACCCGGCCGCGGCTTTGCCACGCACGATCTACGCAAAGGTCAGGCGTTCCACGCGCCGCGGCTGGCGGCAAGCGCAGTGGATCAATGACATGCAGCCGCTGAAAGGCATCACCGTCGTCACGCTCGAGCACGCGATCGCGGCGCCGCTGGCGACGCGGCACCTCGCCGATCTTGGTGCGCGGGTGATCAAGGTCGAGCGTCCGGGCGTCGGCGACTTCGCGCGCGGCTACGACGAGCGGGTCAAAGGCCTGGCCTCGCACTTTGTGTGGACCAACCGCTCCAAGGAGAGTCTGACGCTCGACGTCAAGCACGGCCAAGCCAAGCCGATCCTAGACGCGCTGCTCACGCGCGCCGACGTGCTGGTGCAGAACCTCGCGCCCGGCGCCGCGGCGCGCTTGGGCCTGTCGTTCGAGGCCCTGCACGCCAAGCTGCCACGGCTGATCGTGTGCGACATCTCGGGCTACGGCGACGATCCCGAGCGGCCCGGCCCCTACCGCGACAAGAAAGCGTACGACCTGCTGATCCAGAGCGAGGCCGGCTTCCTGTCGGTCACCGGCACGGCGCAGCAACCAGCCAAGGCGGGTTGCTCGATCGCCGACATCGCCGCCGGCATGTACGCCTACAGCGCGATCCTGGCAGCGCTGATCGAGCGCGGCAAGACGGGGCAGGGCGTGCGGCTCGATGTCTCGATGCTCGAATCGATGGTCGAGTGGATGAGCTTTCCGCTGTACTACGCGTTCGAAGGCGCCGCGCCGCCGCCGCGTGCCGGCGCGGCGCACGCGACGATCTTTCCGTACGGGCCGTTTCCGGCCGGCGATGGGCACGCGGTGATGCTCGGGCTGCAGAACGAGCGCGAGTGGCAGGCCTTCTGCACGAAGGTGCTGCTGCGGCCCGAACTCGCGAGCGACCCGCGCTTCGACAGCAACGCGCGCCGCGTCGCCGCGCGCGACGCGCTGGCGGCGATGATCGACGAGGTGTTCTCCAAACTCGGCAGCGAGCAGGTGGTGCAGCGGCTGGAAGAAGCGCAGATCGCCAACGCGCGCGTCAACGGCATGGCCGAGGTGTGGGCGCATCCGCAACTGGCCGCTCGCCGGCGCTGGAGCGAGGTGGGCTCGCCCGCGGGGCCGATCCCGGCGCTGCAGCCCCCCGCGTTGCCGGCATCGTTCGACGCGCGCATGGACAGCATCCCTGCGCTCGGGCAGCACACTGACGCGCTGCTCGCCGAGTTTGGGTTCGACGCCACCACCGTCGCGCGCTGGCGCGCCGACGGCGTGGTCTGATCGCAGGAGGTTCGCATGGCCGCTCCCGACTCGCCCGGCGTCGCGCTCGCGCACTTCGCGGCTGAGCTGAAGTTCGACCACATCCCCGGCTCGGTGATCGAGCGCACGCACGATCTGCTGCTCGACTGGATCGGCTCGGCGCTGGCCGGCAAGGGCGCGCGGCCGGTGGAGTCGATCGCGCGCTTCATGCTGGCGCAGGGGCCGCTCGATGGCCCGAGCGAGGTGCTGATCCACCGCCGCGGCACGAGCCCGCTGGTGGCCGCGGCGATCAACGCCGCGGCATCGCACGTGGCCGAGCAGGACGACGTGCACAACGGCTCGGTGTTTCATCCGGCGGCGGTGGTGCTTCCACCGGCGCTGGCGGTGGCGCAGGCGCTGCAGCGCTCGGGCCGGGAGTTGCTGACGGCCGCGGTGGCCGGCTACGAGGTGGGCATCCGCGTCGGCGAGTTCCTCGGCCGCTCGCACTACAAGGTGTTCCATACCACCGGCACCGCGGGCACGCTGGCGGCTGCCGCGGCCACCGGGCACCTGCTGCGACTGACGCCCGCGCAGATGGTGCACGCCTTCGGCTCGGCGGGCACGCAGTCGGCGGGGCTGTGGGAGTTTCTGCGCGAGGGCGCCGACTCCAAGCAACTGCACACCGCGCATGCGGCGGCCGCGGGTCTGAGTGCGGCGTACCTCGCCGCCGACGGCTTCACCGGCGCCAGCCGCATCCTCGAAGGCACGCGCGGCATGGCCGCCGGCATGTCGAGCGACGCCGACCCGGCGCGGCTGGTCGATCGTCTCGGCAGTCGCTGGGCCACGGCCGAGACGTCGTTCAAATTCCATGCCTCGTGCCGCCACACCCACCCGGCCGCCGATGCGCTGGCGCGGCTGATGCGCGAGCATCGGCTGGCGGCGTCGGACATCGCGCAAGTCACCGCGCAGGTGCACCAGGGCGCGATCGACGTGCTCGGCCCGGTTATCGACCCGCAGACGGTGCACCAGTCGAAGTTCTCGATGGGTACGGTGCTGGCGATGGTGGCGCTGCACGGTCGCGCGGGGTTGGCCGAGTTCGACGCCCACTTTCGCGACCCGGCGACCATCGCGTTTCGCGATCGCGTTCGCATGGTGCTCGACGCCGAGGTCGACGCCGCCTACCCGGCGCGCTGGATCGGCAAGGTGACCGTCGCCACGCGCGACGGCAGGCAACTCTCCGCGCGCGTCGTCGAGCCCAAGGGCGACCCCGGCAACACGCTGACGCGCCCCGAGCTCGAGGACAAGGCGATCCGGCTCGCGGCGTACGGCGGCGCCGCCAGCGAGACCGAGATGCGCGCGCTCGCGCAGCGCGTGTGGGCAATGGCTCGCGCGCCGAGCGTGGCGCGGCTGCTGGGCTGACGTTCGTCTCACGCCCCGCGCCGCAGCGCGCGGCGGACCGCCTCGGACGCAGCGCGCAACCCCAACGACACGTTCGCACACACCCCTGACGCGGTGCGTCGCGCGACGGCGTGGCACGCCGACCGCCTGGCACCGCCCATTCACGGGGGAGCCAGTTTCTTGTGCGACTTCACGTAAGGCGGCGGCCGCATGCGAACTTCTTGACGCACTTCAAGGAAAGCGCTCTGTGAAGATGCGCCCGCCTCGCGCTCCGGGTCGTTCCGGCGCGGCACGATCAACCGAATCGAGTCTTCCGCGATGCGTCTGAACCTTCCCCTGCTGCGTCCGCGCCCCGCCGGCCCCGTGCCTGCGGCGGCCGCGCGCTGGTTCAGCCGCGACGAGGCGATCATGGGCACCGCGATCCACGCCGAGTTGTGGAGCGGCGACGAGTCGCTGGCCGAACAGGCGATCGCTGCGGTGATGGCCGAGATGCACCGCATCGACCACCTGATGAGCCCGTTCAAGCCCGAGTCGGAGCTGTCGCTGGTCAACCGCGAGGCGGCCGGCCGCGCAGTGCCGATCTGCGGCGAGCTGTTCGACCTGATCGCGCGTTCGATCGAGTTCTCGCGCCTGTCCGACGGCGCCTTCGACGTCACCTACGCGGCGGTCGGCCACCTCTACGACTACCGCGAGGGCATCGCGCCCGACGCCGCGGCCCTCGAGCGCGCGCGCCGCAACGTCGGCTGGCAGCACCTGGTGCTCGAGCCGCGCGAGCGCACGATCCGCTTCGCGCGCGACGGCGTTCGCATCGACCTCGGCGGCTTCGCCAAGGGGCATGCGGTCGACAACGCGATCAAGATCCTCAGGCACCTGGGTATCGAGCACGCGGTCGTCGCCGCCGGCGGCGACAGCCACGTGCTGGGCGACCGCTGCGGCCGCCCGTGGTCGATCGCGGTGCGCGATCCGCGCGACCGCGAGCGAGTGGTGGCCGTGCTGCCGCTGCAGGACACCTCGATCTCGACCTCCGGCGACTACGAGCGCTACTTCGAGCGCGACGGCGTTCGCCACCACCACCTCATCGATCCCAAGACGGGGACGTCGCCGCGTGCGCTGCACAGCGTGACGATCCTCGCCGTCGACGGCCTGACCAGCGAAGCCCTCTCGAAGTGCGTGTTCGTGATGGGCCTGGCGCGCGGCATGCGGCTCGTCGAGTCGCAGCCGGGCGCCGACGCGGTCGTCGTCGATGCGAACGGGACCTTGCATTTCTCGGCCGGACTGGCAGCCGCGGGCAGCGGCGCCGATGCCCGGCAGCGAGTGGCGTGAACGGGATTTCAACAAGCGTCAGGGAGACGGTCATGAAATCGCAAATCGAGAAAACGATCCAACCGGTGCTTTGCACCCTGGCAGCCTCGCTGTGGCTGGCGGGGTGCTCGGGCTCGGGCGACAGCGAAGACACGCTGACGGTCAACGGTGACGTGGCGATCACGTATGCCAAGCGGGCCAACACGCTGAGCCAGAACCCGACCGACGGCACGCCGTTCGCCCCTGGCGGTGACCTGATCATCCGCGAGCGGTCCTCACCGGCCGCGAAGGAGCACAACATCACCGCGGGCTACACGCGCGGCACCGGCGACGTCTCCGACCCCGAGGTGTCGTACGACGGCAAGAAGATCGTGTTCGCGATGAACTGCCCGCCGGCCAACAACGCGGCGTGCACCGGGCGCTGGAACATCTGGGAGTACGCGCTGCCGGGCGGCGGCTTCGAAGGCGGCACGCTGCGTCGCGTTACCAGCTCGAGCGCCGACGACGACGTCGACCCGTACTACCTGCCCGGCGGCGGCTTCGTGTTCGCATCGAACCGCCAGACCACCACGAAGAAGCTGCAGGGCGACGCCATCGGTGCGCAGCCGTACTTCGCGCTCGACGAATACGAGCGCGAGCGGGTGCTGAACCTGCACACGATGAAGGACGACGGCACCGATATCAAGCAGATCTCGGTCAACCAGAGCCACGACCGCAACCCGGTGGTGCGCGACAACGGCAACATCATGTTCTCGCGTTGGGAGCACGTGGGGCAGAAGAACCGCTTCGCGGTGTTCCAGGTCAAGCCCGACGGCACCGACATGTTCGTGTTCTACGGCGCGCTGAGCCCGGGCAACAGCTTCCTGCACCCGCGCGAGATGGATGCTGCTGGCCCCTACGCCGGCCAGCTCACGTCGTCGCTGATGTCGCTGTCGGGCACGCAGGAAGGCGGCGCGCTGATGATGATCGACGCGGCCAACTATTCCGAGTACGGCACGCCCGCGCATACCGGCCTGCCGACCCAAGCCGGCCAGCGCCAGGTGACGCAGAAGGCGCTCGGCGACGGGCGCGGCTTGTCGCTCTATGGTCGCGCGACGACGCCGTACCCGCTGTGGGACGGCACCAACCGCGTGCTGGCGTCGTACCGCCCGTGCGAGGTGACGCGCACCGTGCCGGGCAAGCCGACGGTGGTGGTGCCGTGCACTACACCGCCGCTGACGCAGGAGGAGATCGCCGCGCTGGGTGACGACAACCGCATGCGCGGCGCGCCCGCCGTGCTGCCCAACGGCGTGCAGGTGAACGACAACGTGCCGGCGTCGTACGCCGTCTACATGTTCGACCTGCAGCGCAACACGCAGCAGTTGGTCGCCGCACCGCCTTCTGGGTTCATGTACGTCGACCCGATCGCGCTGCAGCCGCGCCGCCCACCGCAGGTGGCGCAGGGAACCGTGGATCCCGGCAACCCGCAGGTGGCGGATCTGATCAGGACCAACCAGGGCCTGATCGAAGTGCGCAGCGTCTACGACACCGACGGCCTTAACCGCATGGGCAACCCGATGATGGCCGACACGCCGGCCGAGAAGCCGGCGTCGTGCGGCAACACGTCGATCGTGCAGACCACGCCGCCGAGCGAAGCGACCGAAACACGCGCCTCGGTGGCCGACCTGAAGCGCATGCGCGACCCGGCCGATCCGGCCTACCAGTGCGCGCCGGCGCGCTTCGTGCGGGCGTTCCGTGCGGTGGCGCCGCCGTCGAACATGATGGGTGGCCGCGAGGCGATCGGCGAGACCGAGTTCGAGCAGCAGCAGATCCTCGGCTACGCGCCGGTCGAGCCCGACGGTTCGTTCAAGCTGCACGTGCCGGCCGACACGCCGCTCGGGCTGGCGATCGTCGACTCCAAGGGCCGCGCGATCCAGACGCACTTCAACTGGATCCAGGTGCGCCCCGGTGAGCGCCGCACCTGCGACGGCTGCCACAGCCCGCGCCGCGGCGCGTCGCTGAACTCGGGCAGCCTGGTCGACCCGACCAATCGCCCCGCCGCTTGGCTGGCGAGCATGGCGACGCTGACCGGCGAGACGATGGCCTCGGCGCGCACGCGCATGGACCCTGCCGCGCTGCAGGTGCAGCCGAACATGGAGTCCACCGACATCTGGGCCGACACCGCCAAGATCGGCGTAGTGGCGCGCCAGCCGATCCAGATCCGCTACACCGGCAACGCAAATCCAGCCGACGACCTCGTCACCGCCGCGCCGGTCAACGGCCTGATCAACTACGAGCAGCACATCGCTCCGATCTGGACGCGCGCCCGCGGCGCCAACACCTGCACCAGCTGCCACAGCGATCCCGCCAAGCTCGACCTGCGCTCGACCACTTCGGGCACCGGCCGCTTCACCTCGTACGAGGAGTTGCTGGTCGGCGACCCGGTGATCGATGCCAACGGCGTGCGGATCGAGGTGCGCGAAGGCGTGCCCGAGATCGTGCGCGATGCGCCGCTGGTCATCACCGACCCGAACAACGCGCTGGGCATGACGCGCGCCAGCCGGCTCGGCGAGATCCTGTGGGGCGAGGTGTTGAAGGCGGGTGCCGACGCGCTCGAAGCGCACCCGAACCCGCCGGACGCCGCGCCGAACCACGCGGCGATGCTGAACAAGGCCGAGCTGCGGCTGGTCACCGAATGGATGGACCTCGGCGGCCAGTACTTCAACAACCCGTTCGACAACAACGCGATGGCCGCCAGCCCCTTGAGCGAAGACGTGTTCAACCAGGGGCAGAACGGGAACCCAAGCGTGCACTCGATCCTGATGAGCACCTGCGCAGCGAGCTGTCACCAGGCCGGCGGCATCTCGGGCTCGACGGTGGCTCCGGGCACGTCGTTCCAGGGCAACCGCTTCGTGCTCACCGGCAGCCCCGAGGGCGACCTCAACGTCACGCTGACGATGATCTCCGACACCTGCAACCCGGCGTCGAACTACCTGCTGTCGCGGCCATCGACCGCACCGCACCCGTCGGGTGCGAGCTCGGCACCGGCGCCGTTGCCGGTGGGCAGCGCCAACTACAACACCATCAGGGACTGGATCGCCGCTGGCTGCAGCGTGCAGACCGCCAACGCGAGGGCCAACAGACGATGACGAAGAACACGCAGCGGGCCGTGCGGTCCGCTGCGGCGGTGCGCAGCACCGTCGCAGCGGCCGCGGCCGTTTTGGGGTTGGTCTCGTGCGGCGGCGGCAGCAACCCGCTGGACAACCCGGCATCGATCCAGAACCCCGGGATCAGCGGCAGCCAGAAACTGGCGTTCGCCTACTTCCAGTACTGCGTGTTTCCGGTGCTGCTGAAGCCTTTGCCGATCCGCTTCGAAGATGGCAGCACCGCCACCAACACCTGCGCGGCGTCGGGTTGCCACGACAACACCAACGGCACCGGCGGCGCATTTCGTGTCATAGGCAACGCACAGCCGATCGACCTCGCCAACGCGGCCAACACAGCGGACATCATCCGGGCCAGCGACATGTACAAGAACTTCTATTCTGCTCAGGGTGAGGTGGTGTTCGGTGCCCCGCTGACCTCGCGCATCCTGGTCAAGCCGATGGTCAACGGCGTGCTGCACGGCGGCGGGCAGATCTTCGTCAACGCGCAGGATCCGAACGCGGCGCCGTTCCAGTACTGGATCAACAACCCCGCCCCGAGCGGCAGCAACGAGTTCAGCACCGCGACGTACGGCATGTTCACGTCGGGGGTCCCGAGCACGAGCAACTGCAAGACGCAATGAACGGACTGCTGGCGAACCGGGCCCGCCGGGCGCTTGTGACCTTCATCACCGCATGTCTCGCGATCCTGATCTTCGGCTTGTTGGGTTCGCCACCTGCGCGGGCGGCCGACGAGCCCGAGCGGCTGCGCGTGGCCGACCCCTACCTCGAACTGCACACGGGCCCCGGAAGGGGCTTTCCGGTCTTCTTCGTGGTGGCGCGCGACGAGTGGGTGCAGGTCGAGCTGCGCTCGACCGACTGGTTCAAGGTGCGCACCGACGGCGGCAAGGAGGGCTGGGTGCACCGCTCTCAACTCGCCAACACCTTCACGACGGCCGGCGTGCAGAAGAGCTTTCGCGACATCGCGCTCGACGACTACCTGGCGCGGCGGCTGCAGATGGGCGCGGCGTGGGGCCAGTTCAAGAACGAGCCGATGCTCAAGCTGTGGACCAGCTACCGGCTGTCGGAGACGCTGCATCTGGAGGGCACGATCGGCCAGGTGCAGGGCACCTTCTCGGGCACCGACATCTGGCACGTCAACCTGCTCGCCGAGCCGCTGTCCGACGTGCGGCTGTCGCCGTTCTTCTCGATCGGCGTGGGCAAGTTCAAGAACCTGCCCAACCCCACGCTGGTGGGGGCGCTGCCGACCAACGCCAACCTGTCCAACGCGTCGGTCGGGGTGCGCTATTACCTGACCGACCGCTTCATCGCACGCGCCGACTACTCGCTGTACACCGCCTTCGTCGGCGACACGCGCACCGGCGAGTACCGGGCCTGGACGCTCGGCCTGGCCTTCTTCTTCTGAGCTGAACCATGCGCATCATTGCCGCCGCCTTCGCCCTCGCCGCCGCCAGCACCTGGTGCGCCGCCCAGACCACGCCGGCGCAGCCGGGCAACGAGCAGGTGATCCAGCCGCAGGTCGATCGGCGCGAGGTCAAGCTGCCGAAGTACCCGTCGAAGGATTTCGAGATCGGTGCCTACCTCGGCACCTACGCGATGCAGAACTTCGGCTCCAGCCTGGTCTACGGCGTGCGGCTGGGCTACCACATCAGCGAAGACATCTTCGTGCAGGCGGTGTACGCGCAGACCAAGGTCAGCGACGAGAACTTCCGCCAGATCCTGCCCGGCGGCATCTTCGCGCAGCCCGAGGAGACGCTGAAGTACTACAACCTCTCGGCGGGCTACAACATCCTGCCCGGCGAGGTGTTCTGGGGCCGCAACACCGCGTTCGCGTCGTCGTTGTACGTGATTGCCGGCATCGGCAACACCAACTTCATCGCCAGCGACAAGGTCAACCACCGCAACCGCCAGACCATCAACTACGGCGCCGGCATCCGCGTGCTGTTCCACGACCGTTTCTCGGTGCAGATGGACATGCGCCAGCACATCTTCGACCTCGACATCCTCGGCAAGAACGAGAGCACCAAGAACCTCGAGTGGACCGGCGGGGTGAGCTTCTATTTCTGACTGCCGCTGACCAACCCATGATGCACAGCATTTCGAAAGCCTTTTCTCGTCCGTGGCGCAAGGCGCTGGCGCTGGCACTGGCCGCCGGCGCGACGCTGGCCGCCGCCGCGCCGCTCGCCCCCTCGGCGCCGGCACCCGACTTCACGCTGCGCACGCTCGACGGCCAGAAGCTGCGCCTGGGCGAACAGCGCGGCCGCGTCGTGATGGTCAACTTCTGGGCCACCTGGTGCGGGCCGTGTCGCCAGGAGATGCCGCACCTGAACAGGCTGTACGAGAAGTACAAGTCCTCCGGGTTCGTGCTGCTGGGCGTCAATGTCGACGACGACACCGCGCAGGCCGCCGGCGTCGCCGCCAAGCTCGGCGTCACCTTTCCGGTGCTGCCCGACGCCGACAAGCGAGTCAGCCGCCAGTACGACCTGAGCGCGATGCCGTCGACCGTGCTGATCGACCGCGACGGCCGCCTGCGCTACCTGCATCGCGGCTACCAGAGCGGCTACGAGAACACCTACGACAGGCAGATCCGGGAGTTGCTCAAGGAATGAGGCCAAGCTGCATCACAGCCCGAATCGCGAGGGCACTGCTCGCCGCTGCAGCGGTGCCGCTTCTGCTTGCGTGCAGCCCGATCGAGCCCTGGGTCAAGCCCTACGAGCGCGAGCGCCTGGCCGACCCGATCATGCTGTGGCAGCGCCAGGCGCTGGCGGCCAAGCACAGCGAGCACGTGCGCGAGGTGCGCGAGGGCGCACGCGGCGCCAACGGCGTGCAGGGGGGCGGCTGTGGCTGCAACTGATGCCTGGCTGGCGTGGCGCCGCCTCGCGCGCGCTGCGGCCGACGCCGCCCGCGGGCGCTGGATGCGCTGGGCCGCGCCGCTGGCCGGGGCTCTCGGCGGGGCGCTGCCGAGCGCACCCGCCGCCGCGATGACGTTGCCCGAGAACACCGGCGAGGCGCTGTACCACCTCTACGACGGCGGCGGCGTCACCGCGCAGGGCCCGGCGTTGCTGGTGCGCAAGAGCCTCGCCGACAAGGTGTCGCTGAGCGGCACCTACTACGTCGACATGGTCAGCAACGCGTCGATCGACGTCGTCACCACCGCCAGCCCCTTCAAGGAGACGCGCACCGAGTACGGCGTCGGCGCCGACTACGCCTACCGCGATTCGCTGCTCAGCGTGAGCTACTCCAACAGCGACGAGCCCGACTACAAGGCGCAGGGCCTGAGCATCGACGCGGCGCAGGAAGTCTTCGGCAGCATGACGACGATCAAGCTCGGCTTCACGCGAGGCAAGGACGACGTCGGCAAGAAGGGTGAAGGCTTCTTCGACTACGCCAAGCACTGGCGCTACCGGCTCGGGGTGACGCAGATCATCACGCCGACCTGGCTGGCATCGCTCAACCTGGAGGCGGTGTCCGACGAAGGCTTTCTCGGCAGCCCGTACCGCGCGGCGCAGGTCTTCGGCGCGCTGGTGCCCGAGCGCAACCCGCGCACGCGTTCGAGCCGCGCGGTCAAGCTCGGCGCTATCGGCGAGGTCATGCCGCGCACGTCGATCCACGCCGACTACCGCTACTTCTGGGACACCTGGGACATCAAGGCCCACACCTTGGAGGTCGGCGGCAGCCGTCACGTCGGCGAGTCGTTCCTGATCGATGCCTACCTGCGCTACTACAAGCAGAGCAAGGCGCTCTTCTACTTCGACAACGCGCAGACCGAAACCACCTACGTGTCGCGCAACCGCCAGCTCAGCACGTACGACGACATCTCGCCGGGCGTTCGCGTCACCTACCAGTACAAGCAGGTGCCGGGGAAGTACGAGATCAAGGCCCACCTCAACTACGAGTACCAGCGCTACAAGTTCAGCGACTTCACCGACCTGCGCACCGGCGCCCTGTACTCGTACGGCGCGCACGTGCTGCAGTTGCTGATGACCGCCACGTTCTGACCCTGCCTGCCTCACCCGAAAGAGCGCATCATGTCCGCACGCACCGTTTCGTCGATAGCCACCGCGGCGCTTGCGCTGCTGCTGCACGTCGCCGCCTGGAGCGCCGAAGCACCGCCCCAGCCCGCCGTGCCATCGCCCGTGGCGCCGACCGCCGCGCCGGCCAGCCTCGACAACCGCATCCAGGATCTCAAGGGCGACGTGATCCGCCTCAACCGCGACCTGCTGGTGCTCGAAGAGGAGCTGCTGTTCCCCGCCAACACGCAGGTGGCGGTGTTCGTGTCGATGGACGTCGGCAAGATGTTCGATCTCGATTCGGTGCAGATCAAGCTCGACGACAAGGTGGTCACCAACTACCTGTACACGCCGCTCGAGGTGCAGGCGTTGCACCGCGGCGGCGTGCAGCGCGCATACCTCGGCAACCTGAAGGCCGGCCCGCACGAGATCGTGGCGTTCTTCACCGGCGGCGGTCCGCACTCGCGCGACTACAAGCGCGGCGCCACCGTCAAGTTCGACAAGGGCACCGACCCCAAGTACATCGAGCTGCGGATCAAGGATTCCACCGGCAAGCTGCAGCCCGAGTTCGACGTCAAGGTCTGGCAGTAATGGGCCCACCCCCGATGCGGCCTGGCGGCCGCTCCCCCCTCGAGGGGGCTCCGCCAGCGGACCGGCAGAGCCGGATCCGCGGCTCCCGCTTGGGGACGCGCCGCTGGAGCGGCGCGGGTCGCTTGATCAGCGCCTTCTGCGTCTCGTTGGGCATATCCATCGGTGCGGCCCATGCCGCAGAGGCGCCCAAGCCGCACGTGATCGTCGATCCGCACTACGGCGACGCGCTGTTCCAGTTCTTCCAGGACCGCTACTTCACCGCGATCACCGGCTTGATGACCTCGCAGCACTTCGGCCGCGTGTCGCAGCACGCCGACGAGGCCGAGCTGCTGCGCGGCGGCATGCTGTTGTCGTACGGCATGCACAGGGAAGCCGGCGAGGTGTTCGCGCAGTTGATCGACAAGGGGGCGCCACCGCCGGTGCGCGACCGCGCGTGGTTCTACCTGGCCAAGATCCGCTATCAGCGCGGCTTCATCGACCAGGCGGCCGACGCGATGATTCGCATCGAGAACCACCTGCCGCCCGATCTGCAGGAAGAGCGCGCGTTGCTGCAGGCGCAGTTGCTGATGGCGCGCGGCGACTACGCCGCCGCCGCGAACGTGCTGCAGACGCTGAGCAAGACCACTGGCGTCGGCCTCTACGCGCGCTACAACCTCGGCGTCGCGCTGGTGCGCTCGGGCGATATGGCGGGCGGCATGGCGCTGCTCGACGAGGTCGGCAAGGCGAGCGCACCGACCGAGGAGTTCAAGGCGTTGCGCGACAAAGCCAACGTCGCGCTCGGCTTCGCCGCGCTCGCCGACGACAAGCCCGAAGCCGCACGCACCGTCCTCGAACGCGTGCGGCTGTCGAGCATGCTGGCCAACAAGGCGCTGCTCGGCTTCGGCTGGGCCGCGGCGGCACTGCAGCAGCCGAAGCAGGCGCTGGTGCCGTGGAGCGAGTTGACCGACCACCGCGAGGCCGGCGACGCTGCCGTGCTCGAGGCGCGGATCGCCGTGGCCTACGCCTACGGCGAGATCGGCGCCGACGGCCAGGCGCTCGATCGCTACCAGCAGGCAATCACCGCTTTCGAGCGCGAGAACACCGCGCTCGACGAATCGATCGCCGCGATCCGTGCCGGCAAGCTGCTCGAAGGCCTGCTCGAGAAGAACCCGGGCGACGAGATGGGCTGGTTCTGGAACATCGGCGAACTACCCGAGCTGCCGCACGCCAGCCACCTGACGCAGGTGCTGGCGCGCCACGAGTTCCAGGAGGCGTTCAAGAACTGGCGCGACCTGCGCTACCTCGACAAGAACCTGCAGGGCTGGGCCGACGCGCTCGGCGTCTACAAGGAGATGCTCGCCAACCGCCGCCAGGCCTACGCCGAGCGACTGCCCAAGGTGCGCGAGCGGGCCACCCAGGGCGAGGCCGGCATCGCCGAGATGACCCGGCGCCGCGACGAGCTGACCGCGGCGGTCGACAAGGCCGAGGCCGAGGGCGACCACGCCGCGCTGGCCGACGCCGCGCGGCGCTCGCAGCTCGACCGCGTGGCCGACATGCGCTCGATCGTCGAGCGCTCCGGCAGCGACCCCGAGGTCGCCGCCGCGGCCGAGCGCGTGCGTCGCGTCGCCGGTGCGCTGACCTGGCAGCTCGCGCAGGAGCATCCCGACCGCGTGTGGAACGCGCGCAAGGCGCTGCGCACGATCGACACCGAACTCGAACTGGCGCGCGCGCGCGACGACGCGCTGGCGCAGGCGCAGCGCGACGAGCCGGCGCGGCAGGAGCAGTTCGCGCATCGCATCGCCGAACTCGAAGCCGCCGTGCGCGGCATGATCCCGCGCGTCGCGGCGCTGACGATCGAACAGCAGGGCCAGGTGCAGGAGCTGGCGGTGGCCGAGCTGGCGCACCAGAAGGAGCGCCTGGTCGCCTACACCACGCAGGCGCGGTTCGCGATGGCCCAACTGGTCGACCGCGCCGCGTTGGCCCGGAACCCCGACGATGCCGGCAAGCCCTGAGCGCACGCTGCGTCTGCTGGCGCTGGCCGCTGCGCTGGCGCTGGCCGCTGCGCTGGTGCTGGCCGGCTGCGCCAGCAGGCGAGCACAGGACGACGACCAGGCACCGACGCTGAAGACGATGTCGGGCCGCGAGGCCGACGTGCCCGAAGACAAGGGCATCAAGGCCGACGTCGACGACGCGATCGTCGCGTACCGCAAGTTCCTCGAGATCGCGCCCAGGGCGCAGCAGCGCGCCGAGGCGATGCGCCGGCTCGGCGATCTGGAGATGGACGCCGCCGACAACCGCGTGCTGAGCGGCGCTGCCGCCGTGCCCGACTACAAGCTGGCGGTTGCGCGCTACCAGGAGTTCCTGAAGGAGCATCCGCAGGATCCGGGCAACGACCGCGTGCTGTACCAGCTCGCGCGCGCGCAGGAGCAGAGCGGCGAGCTCGAAACGGCGATCAAGACCCTCGACCGGCTGGTCGCCGAGTACCCGCAGACCAAGCACTTCGACGAGGCGCAGTTCCGCCGCGGCGAGATCCTGTTCGCGACGCGCGACTACGCCCGCGCCGAGGCCGCTTTCGGGGCGGTGCTGAAGGCCGATTCGGGCACGTTCCAGGAACGCGCGCTGTACATGCACGGCTGGTCGCTGTTCAAGCAGGCCCGGCTCGAGGAGGCGCTGCATTCGTTCTTCGGCGTGCTCGATCGCAAGAGCGCGCTGCGCAGCAACGCGACCGACCTGGCCGACATCGAGGAGCTGTCGCGCGCCGACCGCGAGCTGGTCGACGACACCTTCCGCGTCATGAGCATCAGCCTGCAGAATCTGCAGGGCCCGGCGTCGATTCCGCCGTACATCACTGACGACCTGCGCCGCGGCTACGAGTTCCGCGTCTACCAGCAACTCGGCGAGCTGTACATCAAGCAGGAGCGGGTCAAGGACGCCGCCGACACGTTCGGCGCGTTCGTCAAGCAGCAGCCGCTGCACGCGCAGGCGCCGCAGTTGCAGGCGCGGGTGATCGAGATCTACCAGGCCAACGGCTTCGCGACGCTGGCGCTCGAGGCGAAGAAGGACTACGTCTCGCGCTACGGCATCGACAGCGAGTTCCGCAAGGCCAACCCCGAGGGCTGGGAGCGCGCGCGGCCGCTGGTCAAGACCCACCTCGCCGAGCTGGCGCGCCACTACCACGCGCTGGCGCAGAAGAGCAAGGCGTCGGCCGACTACCAGGAGGCGGTGCGCTGGTACCGGGCCTACATCGGCTCGTTCCCCGAAGACCCCGACACCGCGCAGAACAACTTCCTGCTCGCCGAGCTGCTGTTCGAGGACAAGCAGCTGCTCGAAGCGGCCACCGAATACGAGAAGACGGCCTACGGCTACCCGGCGCACGCCAAGAGCGCCGACGCCGGCTACTCGGCGCTGCTCGCGTACGCCGGTATCGAGAAGGCGGCGGGCGCTGCCGGGCTGCCGGCCGTGCAGCGCACCGGCATCGACAGCGCGCTGCGCTTCGCCAAGGCGTTCCCGGCCGACCCGCGCACGGGTGCGGTGCTGACCAACGCGTCGGAGAAGCTGTTCACGCTGAAGGACGGCCCGCGCGCCGCCGAGGTCGCGCAGATGGTGCTCAAGCTCGACCCGCCGGCCGCGCCCGAGCAGCGCCGCGTCGCCTGGACGGTGATCTCGCACACCGCGTTCGATGGCGGCAAGTTCGCCGACGCCGAGAAAGGCTATCGCGAAGTGCTCGCGCTGACGCCCGAGCGCGACGCCAAGCGCGGCGAGCTGGTCGAGCGCCTCGCCGCCTCGGTGTACAAGCAGGGCGAGCAGGCGCGCGCCGCCGGCAACCTGCGCGACGCGGTGGGCCACTTCGACCGCGTGGCGGTGGTGGCGCCGACATCGAGCATTCGCGTCACGGCGCAGTACGACGCCGCCGCGGCGTTGATCGCGCTCAAGGACTGGGACGCCGCGATCCGCGCGCTGGAGGATTTTCGTCGCGCCAACCCCAGCCATCCGCTGGCTGCCGAGGTCGGCCCCAAACTCGCGCTGGCCTATCTGGAAAAGGGTCAGGGCGCGCAGGCGGCGGCCGAGTTCGAGCGCCTGGCGGCCACCAGCAAGGACCCCAAGCTCGCGCAGTCGTCGCTGTGGCAGGCCGCCGAGCTGTACGAGAAGAGCGGCTCGCGCGCCGGTGCGGCCAGGGCGTACGAGCGCTACCTGAAGCTCTACCCCGGCTCGCTGGAGACCAGCGTCGAGGTGCGGTGGCGCCTGGCCCAGATGGCCAAGGCCGACGGCAACCATGCGCGCGAGTTGGCCTTGATGAGGGAGATCCATCAGCTCGATCTGGCCGGCGGCGCACGACGCACCGATCGCACGCGCTACCTCGGCGGCACCGCGGCGCTGGCGATGGCCGAGCCCGTTGCCGAGGCGTATCGAAAGGTAGCGCTGGTCGAGCCGCTGGCGAAGAACCTGAAACTGAAGAAGACAAGAATGGAAGAGGCGCTGAAGGCCTATGCGGCAGCCGCAAACTACGGCGTGGCCGACATCACGACGGCTGCGACTTATCACACCGCCGCGCTCTATCAGGACTTCGGCAAAGCTATGCTCTC
>DASURM010000283.1:0-5273 GCA_036280035.1 Burkholderiaceae bacterium
GAGCAGCGCCAGCGGCAGCGGCAACTCGTCGGACAGCGCGTGCCAGCCGAGCCGGCCGATGTCGTGCAGCGCCACCGGCGCGTGCGTGTGCGGGAACCCCTTGAGACCCGGGGCGAGCGGCGGTTGGGTTTGGCGTGACGAAGTCATTTCCTGAGGGTCTCAATAGCGGCCGCTGATGCCGGCCATGCGCAGGAACCAGTTCGCGCACCAGGCGACGAACCCGCGCAGCACCACCGGCCGCCAGCCGACTCCGCGCGCCGAGTCGGTGACTTCGCGCGACACCGCCACCGCCGCCTCGAAGCGCTGCGACAGCTCGCGGTTGAACGCCTCGTCGCGAACGATCACGTTGGCCTCCAGGTTGAGCAGCAGCGACAGTGGGTCGATGTTCGAGCTGCCGACTGTCGCCCAGTCGTGGTCGACCAGCGCGGCCTTGGCGTGCAGGAAGGCCGGCATGTACTCGAAGATGCGGATGCCGTGGCGGCGCAGCTCGTCGTATAGCACCTGCGCGGCCAGCGCCGCGAAACGGTAGTCGATCTTGCCCTGCAGCAGCAGGCGCACCTGCACGCCGCGCTGCGCGGCACGGATCAGCGCGCGACGGAACAGGCGACCGGGGTAGAAGTACGCCGTCACCAGATCGACCCGCTCGCGCGCGCGAAGCACCGCCTCGATGTAGGCGCGCTCGATCGAGCGGCGGCGGCGCAGGTTGTCGCGCACCACGAAGGCCACGCGCACCGATGCGGCCTCGCCGGCGACGGCGCCGGGCCGCGCCGGCCCCACCAGGCGCAGGCGCTGCAGCACGCGGCGCGCGCGCGCCAGCGGCTGCGCGCTGCGCGCCAGTGCCACCATCTCCTCGCGCCAGTCGGCGCCGAACGCTGCGCGGCTCCACACCGCGCGGGCGCTGCGAGCCACCTGCAGCACGACCGGACCGCGCAACTCGACGGCGAAATCCAGCCGCGGCGCGTCGGACAGGCCATGCCGCAGGTCGAGGCGATCGTCGATGATGTTGATGCCGCCGACGAACGCCACTTCGTGGTCGACCGTGCACAGCTTCTGGTGCGACCGGCGCAACTGCCCCGGCTGCAGCAAGCTCCACCAACTGTCGACCGGGCGGAACACCGCCAGATCCACCGCCGGCGGCGCCAGCCACTCGCGCAGCCGCCCGAGCGTGGCCTTGCTGCCGAAGCCGTCGACCACCACGCGAACGCTCACGCCGCGCCTTCCGGCCTCGGCCAGCGCCGCGGCTATCGCGCGCGCCGTGTCGTCGTCGTGGAAGATGTAGCTCGACAACCAGACCTCGTGACGCGCCTGCGCGATCGCCTCGCGCATCGCCGGGAACAGCTCGTCGCCGCCTTGCAGCAGGCGCACCCCGTTGTTGCCGCTGAACTGCGGAGCGCCGCGGCGCGGCCACGCGGCGTCGACCGGCTCGATCTCCTGCGTGGGCACGAGATCCTGGGCCATGTCGTCAATCGGGTTCGAGTTCGACCACCAGCGGCAGGTGGTCCGACATGCGTGCCCACGCCACGCCGCGCGGCACCTCCTGCGTCAGGCAGCGAAAGCCGCGCATGTAGACGCGATCGAGCGCGAACACCGGCACGCGCGACGGGAACGTCGGCCGCACGCCGCCGCCCAGCAGCGTGGCACGCCTCAGGCCGATGCCGTGCATCGGGTCGTCGAGCCGGTCGTTCCAGTCGTTGAAGTCGCCCGCCACCAGCAGCGGCGCACCGCGCGGCACGAACTGCGCGATGAAGCGCTCAAGGTACTGCACCTGCTGCAGCCGCCCGCCGTGCGTCAGGCCGAAGTGCGCCACCACCGCGTGCAGCACGCCGCCCTGCCAATGCACGGGCACGTGCAACAGGCCGCGCTGCTCGAAGCGGTGCGCGCTGACGTCGTGGTGGTCGGGGTCGCCGAGCGGCCAGCGCGACAGCAACGCATTGCCATGCTCGCCGTGGCGCGTGATCGCGCTGCTGCGGTAGGCGACCTCGTAGCCCTCGGGCGCGAGATAGTCGGCCTGCCCCTGCTCGGGCCAGCCGAACCAGGTGCGCTCGAAGCGGCGCGACTCGCGTCGATGGAACAGCCGCACCTCCTGCAGGAACACCAGGTCGGCATCGAGCGCCTCGACACCGAGCCCGAGGTTGTGGATCTCCAGCCGCTTGCGCGGCCCCAGGCCACGCACGCCCTTGTGGATGTTGTAGGTGGCCACGCGCAGGCGCGGGCCCTCGGCGCCCTGCGTCGACGGCGCGAAGCGCGACGCGCTGGCAGCCAGCCGGCCGGGCCGCGTGGCGCCCGCGTTCATGATGCGGTGCCACCCAGGCGCGGCAGGTGCAGGATGGCCTCGGCGTTGCTCGGCGAGAAGCAGCGGTCGGCCGCGTCGCGGTACGGCAGCCACAGGTGGCGCAGGTGCTCGCGCGGGTTGAGAGTGACCGTAGTGCCCGCGGGCACCGTGAGGCCGAACACGTGCTCGGTGTTGTGCGTCACCCCGGGCGCGTAGCGGTGGCGCCAGACCGGATAGATCTCGTAGACGTTGACCAGTTGCCAATCGTGCAGCGCGCCGCGCGGCACCGCGCCCGAGCCGATCGCGATGCGTGTCTCTTCGGCGACCTCGCGCACGCAGGTGTCGGCGAGCGGCTCGTCGGGGCGATTCTTCGAGCCGGTGACGCTCTGCCAGTAGCCGGGCTTGTCGGCGCGCTCGATCAGCAGCACCTGCAGCGCCGGGGTGTGGATCACCACCAGCACCGACTCGGGGATCTTGAAACGCGGCGAGTCAGACACCGCTGATCACCGCGTCGATCGCGTCGATGATGCGATGCGACTCGGCAGCGAGGCTGCTGACCGGGCGCTTGAGCAGCCGCGCGTCGATCGCCGCCGCCTCCTGCGGCACCAGCAGGAAGGCACCGCCGCCGATCTTGAACGATGGCGACATGCGCGCCGACAGGCCGCGGCGCTCGATCGCGTCACGCGCCAGCGGCGCGACCCAACGGGTGGCCAGACTGCTCAGCAGGTCGCTCTGCAGCAGCACCACAAAGGGCAATTCGTCGCGCAGACGCGCACTGGGGTTCACGTACACGTCCCACTGCGGCATGCCGACGCCTCACCAGGTACGCAATTCGTCGTTCCACAGCCCACGCTCCTCGAAGCGGCGGTTCTGCTCGTCGACCCAGCCCTTGTAGCGCTCGTAGAACGCCTGCGCGGCGGACTTGGGTCGTTCGCGCTTGGGCTTGCCACGGGCCACGAGCGCGTCGTAGTGCTCGGCCGACAGCAGCACGCTGTGCCGGCGACCCGACTTCTCGATCACCACCGGCTCGCGCTGGCAGTGCTCGAGCATCTGACCGAGGCGGTTCTTGGCATCGGTGGCGGTAACGATCATGGCAGCGGTGCGGCGTCCGGGTCCGGCCATTTTAGCTAAAGTTGCCATGGGCCGCAGCGCTTCAGCCGTTCGCCTGCGGGTTGCGCAGCCGGATGTGCAGCTCGCGCAGTTGGGCCTCGTCGACCGGGCCGGGCGCGCCGGTGAGCAAGTCCTGCGCGCGCTGCGTCTTCGGGAACGCGATCACGTCGCGGATCGAATCGGCTCGCGCCATCATGGTGACGATGCGATCGAGCCCGAACGCGATGCCGCCGTGCGGCGGTGCGCCGTACTGCAGCGCGTCGAGCAGGAAGCCGAACTTGGCCCTGGCCTCCTCGGGGCCGATCTTCAGCGCCCGGAACACCTTGCTCTGCACCTCTTCGCGGTGGATGCGCACCGAGCCGCCGCCGATTTCCCAGCCGTTGAGCACCATGTCGTAGGCCTTGGCGATGCACTGACTCGGGTCGGTGTCCATCAGGTTCTCGTGCCCGTCTTTCGGCGCGGTGAACGGGTGGTGCACCGCGACCCAGCGTTGCGCCGGCTCGTCGAACTCGAACATCGGGAAGTCCACCACCCACAGCGGCGCCCACTTGTCCTCGAACAGGCCGTGCGTGCGACCGAACTCGCTGTGGCCGATCTTGTTGCGCAGCGCGCCGAGCGAATCGTCGACCACCTTGGCCTTGTCGGCGCCGAAGAACAGCAGGTCGCCGCTGCGCGCACCCGAGCGCGCGAGCACCTCGCGCAAGGCGCCGTCGTTCAGGTTCTTGACGATCGGCGACTGCAGGCCTTCGCGGCCCTTGGCGACGTCGTTGACCTTGATCCACGCCAGGCCCCTGGCGCCGTAGATCTTGACGAACTCGGTGTAGCCGTCGATCTCGCCGCGGCTCATCTCGCCGCCGCCGGGCACCCGCAGCGCGGCGACGCGCCCGCCCTTGGCTTGCGCAGCGTTGGAGAACACCTTGAAGTCGACCTCGCGCATCACGTCGGTCAGCTCGGTGAACTCCATCTTCACGCGCAGGTCGGGCTTGTCGGAGCCGAAGCGGCGCATCGCCTCCGCATACGCCATCACCGGAAAGGCGGGCAGCTCCACCTGCATCGCGCTGCGGAACACCGTGCGGATCAGCTCTTCGAACAGGCCGCGGATCTCCTCCTCGGCGAGGAACGAGGTCTCGATGTCGATCTGCGTGAACTCGGGCTGGCGGTCGGCGCGCAGATCCTCGTCGCGGAAGCACTTGGTGATCTGGTAGTAGCGGTCGAACCCCGCCACCATCAGCAACTGCTTGAACAGCTGCGGCGACTGCGGCAGCGCGAAGAACATGCCGTCGTGCACGCGGCTGGGCACCAAGTAGTCGCGCGCGCCCTCGGGCGTGCTCTTGGTCAGCATCGGCGTCTCGATGTCGATGAAGCCGTTGCCGTCGAGAAAGCGCCGCGTCTCCATCGCCACGCGGTAGCGCAGCCTCAGGTTCTTCTGCATCGTGGGCCGGCGCAGATCGAGCACGCGGTGCGTCAGGCGCGTGGTCTCCGACAGGTTCTCGTCGTCGAGCTGGAACGGCGGCGTCACGCTCGGGTTCAGCACCTCGAGCTCGCGGCACAGCACCTCGACCTTGCCGCTCACCAGGTTGGCGTTCTCGGTGCCGGCGGGGCGCGCGCGCACCAGCCCCTCGACCTTCAGGCAGAACTCGTTCCTCACGTCCTCGGCGGTGGCGAACATCGCCGGCCGGTCCGGATCGCAGACGATCTGCACCAGCCCTTCGCGGTCGCGCAGGTCGATGAAGATGACGCCGCCGTGGTCGCGGCGGCGGTGCGCCCAGCCCATCAGCGTCACGCTCTGGCCGAGCAGCGCGTCGCTCACCAGGCCGCAGTAGGTGGTTCTCACTTCAGATGCTCCGGTTCGATGCGCCGCGCCACGGCGCCGGGCGCGACCACCCCCATC
>DASURM010000284.1:0-10288 GCA_036280035.1 Burkholderiaceae bacterium
AGAGCCGAGCTTCGACGACCTCGAACTCGATGACTGATCGATCGCGGCGCTCGCGACATCGCGCCGCCCAGCCGGGCTTCTCAGCGCTCGAACGTCGCCAACGCCTCGCCGAGCCGGATCGCCCCGCCGGCGGCCCACGCCGGGTCGAAGCGCAGCTTCGGCGTCGGCGGGAACAGCAACACCACCGTCGAGCCCAGCAGGAATCGCCCCATCTCGTCGCCGCGTTCCAACCGCACTTCGCGATCTTCGTAGCGCCATTCGCGCACCCGACCCGGCCGCGGCGGGTTGACCACGCCGTGCCACACGGTGGCCATGCTGCCGACGATGGTGGCGCCGACCAGCACCAGCACGAACGGACCGAACGCCGCGTCGAAGCAGCAGACCACGCGTTCGTTGCGCGCGAACAGCCCCGGCACCGCGGCCACGTTGGCCGGGTTCACCGAGAACAGGTCTCCCGGCACGTGGATCATTCGCGTCAGCCGCGCCGCGCACGGCATGTGGATGCGGTGGTAGTCCTTCGGGCTCAGGTACAGCGTCGCGAAGTGGCCGTCGGCGAACCGCGCTGCCAGTTCGGCGTCGCCGCCGACGAGCGCGCGCGTCGTGTAGTGGTGGCCCTTGGCCTGGAAGATCCGCTCGCCCGCGACTGCGCCGCACTGGCTGATCGCGCCGTCGACCGGGCACAGCAGGTCGCTCGCCGCAAGCGGCCGCGCACCGTGGCGCAGCGCGCGGGTGAAGAACTCGTTGAAGGTGGCGTAGTGCGTCGCATCGGGGTCGGCCGCTTCGCCCATGTCGACGCCATAGCGGCGGACGAACCAGCGGATCACCGCGGTCGTCGCGGCGCCGCCTTGCGCGGCGGCGGCACGCCCCACGAGCGCCGTCAACGCACGCTTGGGGAGCAGGGTCTGCAACAGCACGGCCGCGCGCTCGGGGGCGGATGCAAGCGGCGCCGCGCGCCTCAACCCGGGCGCCGCGCCGGCGCGCGCGCGATCTCGCCCGCTGCGCAGGGCGACACCCTCACGTGTGCTTGCTGACCGTGATGGTCGGGAACTTGGCGCTGAAGTCGCGCGACTTGCCGGCGATCGACACCGCGATGCGCCGCGCCACCTGCTTGTAGACGCGCGCGATCTCGCCGTCGGGGTCGGCCACCACCGTCGGGTGGCCCGAATCGGCCTGCTCGCGGATCGACAGGTTCAGCGGCAACGCGCCGAGATACTCGACCTTGTACTGCTCGGCCATCCGCTTGCCGCCGTCGGCACCGAAGATGTGCTCGCTGTGGCCGCAGTTCGGGCAGACGTAGACGCTCATGTTCTCGACGATGCCGAGGATCGGCACGTTGACCTTCTCGAACATCGTCAGGCCCTTCTTGGCGTCGAGCAGCGCGATGTCCTGCGGCGTGGTGACGATGACCGCGCCGGTCAGCGGCACGCGCTGCGACAGCGTCAGCGCGATGTCGCCGGTGCCCGGCGGCATGTCGACCAGCAGATAGTCGAGGTCGCCCCAGTTGGTCTGCCGCAGCAACTGGTCGAGCGCCTGGGTGGCCATCGGGCCGCGCCAGATCATCGCCTGGTCGGCCTCGACCAGGAAGCCGATCGACATCACCCGCACGCCGTAGTTGACCAGCGGCTCGATCGACTTGCCGTCGGCGCTCTCGGGGCGGCCCGACAGCCCCATCATCATCGGCTGGCTCGGGCCGTAGACGTCGGCATCGAGGATGCCGACCTGCGCGCCTTCGGCCGCCAGCGCCAGCGCCAGGTTGACGGCGGTCGTGCTCTTGCCGACGCCGCCCTTGCCCGAGGCCACCGCGACGATGTTCTTCACGCCCGGGAGCAGTTGCACGCCGCGCTGCACGGCGTGTGCGAGCACCTTGCTTTGCAGCGTGACGCTGACGTTGGACACGCCCGGCACGCGGCGCGCGGCCGCAACCAGCTCGGCGCGCAGCGCGGCGATCTGGCTGGCGGCCGGATAGCCGAGTTCGACCTCGAAGGCGACATCGCCGCCTTCGACGCGCAGGTTCTTCACTTGCTTGGTCGACACGAAGTCCTTGCCGGTGTTCGGATCGACCACGCTCTTCAGAGCTTCGAGCACGCCGGATTCAGTGGGGGCAGCCATGGGCAACAGTTGTGGAGGCAATGCCGGCCAGTCTAGTTCATGCCCCGCGCGACCCCGGCAGCCGCCGCACGCGGCCTGGGGTTACTTGCGCAGCACGTCGACGCGTGTGACGGCGCCATGCACCAGCGGCTGTAGCCCCCGCGCCGAGAGCTGCGCGTCGGCGCCGGCATCGCCGCGCAGCTGCGCCTCGAGAAACAGCAGCGTCGCCGCCCGCACGATCGGCTGCGCGTCGGCGCGCGCTCGCGACGGCAGGCTGGCGCGCCGCGATCCGGTGGCGTCGGAGAACGCCGCATGGTCAGCGCCGATCAGCCAGACGAACACCTTGCCGCCGGGGGGTTCGAGCTCGAAGAAGCGCCGCCGGTTGGCCGGCGTGGTGCCCTGCTGCTGGTCGCGCGAGCCGGTGATGGCAAGCACCGGCCGGTCGATGCCGGCGAAGCTGCTCTCGAGAAAGAACGGCTCGCCCGGGCCCTGTGGGGACAGCACGACGCAGGCCTTGACTCGTGCATCGCTCAGGTCGGGCCCGAGGCCCCGGCCGGGCTCGACGCGGGGCTCGAGCCAGTCGACCGCGGGCCGCGCACCGCACACGACAAGCACCGTGTAGGCGCCGAACGAGTGGCCGACCGCCGCCACGCGGGTGAGGTCGAACGCGCCCTTCAGTTCGGGGTGCGACAGGTTCCACTGCTGCGCCTGATCGAGCGCGAAGGTCACGTCGCGCGGCCGGCCGAGCACCTCCGACGCATCGCGGGTCATCGCCCGCAGGTTGGCGCCGAAGCGCATGCCGCGGCGCAGCCGCTCGGTGTTGCTGCCAGGATGCTCGAGCGCCAGCGCGGCGTAGCCGTGGCTGGCCAGGTGCTGCGCCAGCGCGTGGAGACCATCCCAGTTGCCGCCGGCGCCGTGCGACAACACCACCACCGGGAACGGGCCGCTCCACTGCGGCAGGTGCACCTTGATCGGCACGCGGCGGCCACCGTGCGCCGCGTCGGCAAGATCGGGGAACTCGATCGTGCGCGTGGTCAGCGGCCCTTCGAGCTGCGGCTGCGCCGGTCCGGGCATCGCCGCGGCGGGCGTCGAGGCGACGGCCGCCGCCAGCGCAAGCCAAGCGACGCGGCAGCGCACGACATCGACGATGCGTGGACGCCGCCGCACCTGTCAGCTCTGCAGCAGCTTGTAGAAGTCGGGCGTCGCCATCGTGCGCTCGAGGTAGCCGAAGCGACCTTGCGTCTGCACCTCGCGCGCAGCCTCGACCAGCGCCGTCATCGCACTGCGGTACAGCGAGGTCGCCAGGCTGATGCGCTTGACACCCGCCGCCTGCAGCTCGGCCACCGAGAACGACTTGCCGCGGATGCCGGCCATGAAGTTGAACGGCTTGCGCAGCGCGGCACAGACGCGCTGCACCGCCGGCAGGTCGGGCAGACCCGGCGCCATCAACACGTCGGCGCCGGCGCGCTCGAAGGCCTGCAGGCGCGCGATCGTGTCGTTGAGGTCGGGGTTGCCGCGCAGGAAGTTCTCGCAGCGCGCGGTCAGCGCGAACGGCCACGGCAACGCGCGCGCGGCGGCCACCGCGGCTTCGATGCGTTGCACCGCCTGCGGCAGCGGGTACAGCGGCTGCGCCGCGTCGCCGCTGAAGTCTTCGATCGAACCGCCGACCAGCCCGGCCTCGGCGGCGCGGCGGATCGTCTCGGCCACCGCCTGCACGTCGTGCCCGTAGCCGTTCTCGAGGTCGCCCGACACCGGCAGCTCGCACGCCAGCGCAATCGCGCGCGCGTTGGCCATTGCCTCGTCGCGCGACACCATGCCGTCGCGGCGGCCGAGCACGCCGGCCGCGGCGCCGCTCGAGGTGGCCAGCGCGACGAAGCCGAGGCCGGCCAGCACGCGCGCCGAGCCGGCGTCCCACGCATTGCCGATCACGAAGGCGCCCGGCGCCTCGTGCAGGGCGCGCAAGCGCGCCGCCTTGTCTGCCTGATTCATGGCCTTCCTTCGCCAGAGGAGCTCGCAGTATGCGCTGCCGCCCCCGGCAAGCTGCGGCCGCGCTGGCGGCGACCGCGGCCGCCCGGTGGGGCGGCCGCCACGCGGGTGCCAAGAAGTTCTCACCGGCGTCGGCTTCCCCGTGGACATGGGGCTACGCCGCGCGCGCCGGGTCACTACGCTCTCGGTCGTTGCCATGGTCCGAGAAGAGCGGCCGCGCGTCGATCACCGTTCGCGCAGGTTGCGATGTCGCATCGATGCTGAAAGCCTTCGTCTCCCGCTTGCGCCAACTGTTCGGCCGCTGGCTTGCGCGCGCCCCCCGCGGCGCCGACTGGTCGCAGACCCGCGCGCCGCTGGTCGACGAAGATCGCGTGATGCTGAGCCACACGCACGCCTGGTTGCGCAGCATTCCCAACGGCCAGCACCCCAAGCAGCTGTGCCGCCACTATCCGCGCATCGCCAACCGCATTGCCACCCGTTGGGCCGATGTGCAGGCGACGGACCGGCTGCTGTTGGACCTGATGATCGACCGCCGCGGCAACCGCATGGGTTTCCCGCCGCGCATCCGCCAGGAGATCGAGCGCCTGTACGGCCTGCACGCCAAGCGCACGACGCCGCTGCTGCGTGGACGCCCGCCCGCGTCGGGGCCGGCGCTGCAGCCGTCACGCCGGGTGCGCGGTCGCGCACCGGTGGCGGTGTCGTCGATCAAGCGCTGAAGCGAAGGTCGCAGCGCCCTCGGCGCTGGCGGGCCTTCACCGCGGACCGGGCTTCAGCCCAAGTCCTTCTGCCGCTCGATGATGCGAGAAACGATGCCGTACTTGACGGCCTCTTCGGCGTTCATCCAGAAATCGCGCTCCATGTCGGTGAGCACGGTGGCGAGCGACTTGCCGGTCTGGGTGGCGATCACCTTGGCGATGCGCTCGCGCGTGCGCAGGATCTCCTTGGCCTGGATCGCGATGTCGGTGGCCTGGCCGCCGGCGCCGCCGGCAGGCTGGTGGATCATGAAGCGGGTGTTGGGCAGGCAGACGCGGCGCTCTTTCGGCGGCGCCAGGAAGACGTGGCAGCCCGCGCTCGCCACCCAGCCCGAGCCCACCGTGGTGACCGGCGCGCGCACGAACCGGATCATGTCGTGGATCGCGTCGCCCGATTCGACGTGGCCGCCCGGCGACGACACCAGCAGCGTGATCGGCGAATCGGAGGCTTCGGACAGCGCCAGCAGCCGCCGGCAGGTGGCCAGCGCCAGCTTGTCGTCGATCTCGCCGAACACCAGCACATAGCGCGACTGGAATGCCAGGCGCTCCTCCATCGACGCCGGCGGGCGCTCGGTGCCCGGCGGCTCGGGATTGGCTTGGGACAGGATGCTCATGCGTCGGCTCCATGGTTCGTGTCGGTTGGGGTCGCGTCGCCGGCGTCGCAGCACTGCACGATCCACTCGCCGTACGGCGCGTAGACGGCGTCGAACGCCAGCGCATGGATCGCGGGCAGCTCGTAGCTGTGCAGCTCGCGGATCGCCTGCTCGACCTGCGGGTAGCGCTCGCGCGTGGTCTTCACGACGATGCGGCACTCGGGCTCGTTCACGACGCGGCCCTGCCAGCGGTAGACGCTGTCGATGCGCGAGATCTGCGCGCACGCCGCCAGGCGGCGCTGCACCAGCGCCTGCGCCATCGCCTGCGCCTCGGCCGGGCTGGCGACGGTGGTGACGACGGCGATCGGAGTCTTCGGCGGGCGAACGGTGCGGCCCACTATACGACGCTGCGCGGTGCCCGCCGCGGGTCTCGACCGCGGCCGCGGTGCGCTATCAGCGCGCGGCCTGCTCGCGCTGCTGCGCAGCGCGTTCGCAGATCAGGCTCAGCACCTCGGCTGGGTCTGCGGCCACCGCGTCGAGCGGCACGGACAGCGGATGTGCCTCGTCGTCGCCGGTCAGCCGCAGCTGGATCGAGCGCCGCGTCCAGCCCGCGACGCGCGACTCGACCAGCCGCGCGTCGCGCACGTTGCGCAGCATCACCACCTCTTCGCGCAGGCCGCGGAACCACAGGCGGTCGCTGAACAGCGAGATCGTCGGATGGTGGCGCGTGAACAGCCGCGCCGAGACGATGAACACGCCGGCGCCGCACAGCATCAGCAGCGCCACGCACGCCAGCTCGAGCCAGCTCGACGTCGCGACCGACATCAGCCAGCTGATCGCGACGCCCGCCACCAGCAGCGCCGCCAGCTGCCGCTGCAGCACCCGGGGCTCGCGAAAGTAGTCGCGCCTTGACGCATCCATCGGTTCGTCGCCCGCTCGCACAGCGGGCCCAGAAGGGATGTGTGCCCGATTGTGCCAAGCCGCCGATCGGGCCGGCGCGCGGCCGTTACCTACCGACGCTCGCCGCCTCGGAAAATGTCGCATCCAGCGCCGCTCGCCAGCGCGCCTTGTGCGACTCGTCGACAAAGCTGGCGTCGAAGCTGTTGCGCGCGAGCTGCCACGCCTGGTGCGGCCCGAGTTGCGGCAGCGCGTCGAAGGCGGCGACGAAGTTGTCGGCGACGTAGCCGCCGAAGTACGCCGGGTCGTCGCTGTTGACGGTGGCCACCAGCCCGGCGTCGAGCAGCGCGCTCAGGTTGTGGTCGGCCATCGTCTCGAACACGCACAGCTTCACGTTCGACAGCGGGCACACCGTCAACGGCACGCGCTCGCGCGCCAGCCGCAGCACCAGCGCGGGCGACTCGACGCAGCGTACGCCGTGGTCGATGCGCTGCACCTTCAGCACGTCGAGCGCGGCCTCGATGTAGGCCGGCGGCCCCTCCTCGCCGGCATGCGCCACCGCGTGCAGCCCCAGCCCGCGGGCACGCGCGAACACACGCGCGAACTTCTCCGGCGGGTTTCCGCGCTCGCTGCTGTCGAGCCCGACGCCGATGAACTGATGCCGGTACGGCAGTGCCTGCTCGAGCGTGGCCAGCGCCGCCTCCTCGCTCAGGTGGCGCAGGAAGCACAGGATCAACGCCGAGCTGACGCCCAGCTCGGCATGCGCGCGCCGCATCGCATGGCTCAAGCCGACGATCACCGCCTCGATCGGCACGCCGCGGTCGGTGTGCGTCTGCGGGTCGAAGAACACCTCGGCATGCACCACGTGGTCGGCCGCGGCGCGCTCGAAGTACGCGAACGCCATGTCGAAGAAGTCTTCCTCCTTCAGCAACACGCTGGCGCCGGCGTAGTAGATGTCGAGGAAGCTCTGCAGGTCGGTGAACGCGTAGGCGCGGCGCAGCGCCTCGACATCGGCATACGGCAGCTCGACGCCGTTGCGCTGCGCCAGCTTGAAGATCAGCTCGGGCTCGAGCGAACCCTCGATGTGCAGGTGAAGCTCGGCCTTGGGCATGCGTCGCAGCAGCGCCGGCAGCGCCGAGCGGGGAATGGCATCGAAGTTCATGGCAGCGTCAGTTGTCCAACCGGCAATAGCAATACACGAACTGCTGCGTCGAGCCCCACGGCGTCGTGTGCAGCGTCGTGCTGTGGTCGAGCAGCCGGAAGCGCGCGCCGAAGGCGTCGTGCAGCGCGTCGGGCGAGTAGCGCAGCACCGGCAGGCCGCTGCACTGCACCGGCCCTTGCGGGCCGAAGGTGCCGACGATGGCATAGCCGCCGGGCTTCAGCGCGCGAACCACCTGGGCCACGTAGCGCTCGCGTTCGCGCTCGTCGGTCAGGAAGTGGAAGACCGCGCGGTCGTGCCACAGGTCGACCGACCGCGGCTCGAAGGCGTGGCTCAGCACGTCGGCCGCGACCCAGGTGACGCCGGCGGCACGCTCGGCCAGGCGGGCGCGGCACACGGCGAGCGCATGCTCGGAGATGTCGAGCACTGTCAGCCGCCGGTAGCCGGCGTCGAGCAGGTCGTCGACCAGCGTCGCCTCGCCGCCGCCCACGTCGACGATCGACGCGTCCAGCGGCACGCCGGTGCGGCGGATGTACGCCAACGATTCGTCCAGATGCGGCGCGGTCCAGCTCAGCGCGTCCGGCGCGCGGGTGGAGTAGAGCCGTTCCCAGTGAGCCTTCATCGTCATCGCCCTTCGCCCCGGGTTCGACTGTAGGGCCGGAAGGCGTCGTGCGTCGAGTGCGGGGGTCGACGACAAAGGCCACCCGCAGGTGGCCTTCGCGCTCGCGCTGCCGCCTCAGTTCGCGCCCGGCACCTTGCCTTCGACTCCCTTGACGAAGAACTTGATGCCGCCGAGCCACTCGTCGTCGGCCACCTTGTCCTTCTCGAGCACGGTCTTGCCGGTGTTGTCGACGATCGGGCCCTTCCAGATCGCATAGCTGCCGTCCTTGAGGCCGGCCTTGACCTTCTCGAGCTTGGCCTTCAAGTCGGCCGGCACGTCGTCGGCCACCGACACGAAGTCGATCGCGCCTTCCTTGACGCCCCACCACGCGCGCCCGGTCTTCCAGGTGCCGTCGAGCACCGCCTTGACCTCCTGCGTGTAGTACGGCGTCCAGTTGATCACCGCCGAGCCGAGGTGCGCCTTCGGGCCGTAGGCCGTCATGTCGGAATCCCAGCCGAACGCGCGCTTGCCCTTCTCCTGCGCGGTCTTCAGCACCGCGGGCGAGTCGGTGTTCTGCATCAGCACGTCGGCGCCGCCGTTGATCAGCGCGGTGGCGGCCTCGGTTTCCTTGGGCGGGTTGAACCACTCGTTGACCCACACCACCTTGGTCTTGATCTTCGGGTTGACGCTCTGCGCGCCCATCGTGAACGAGTTGATGTTGCGCAGCACCTCGGGGATCGGCACCGAACCGACGACGCCCAGCGTGTGCGTCTTGGTCATGCCGCCGGCGATCACGCCGGCCATGTAGGCACCTTCGTAGGTGCGGCTGTCGTAGGTGCGCAGGTTGTCGGCCGTCTTGTAGCCGGTGGCGTGCTCGAACTTGACGTCCTTGTGGTCGGCCGCCACCTTGAGCATCGGCTCCATGTAGCCGAAGGTGGTGCCGAAGATCAGCTTGTTGCCCTGGCTCACCATGTCGCGGAACACGCGCTCGGCGTCGGCCGCCTCGGGCACGCTCTCGACGTAGCTGGTGACGATCTTGTCGCCGAACTCCTGCTGGATCGCCTTGCGCGCGTTGTCGTGCGCAAAGGTCCAGCCGCCGTCGCCCACCGGGCCGACGTAG
This sequence comes from Burkholderiaceae bacterium, assembly GCA_036280035.1. GTDB lineage: Bacteria > Pseudomonadota > Gammaproteobacteria > Burkholderiales > Burkholderiaceae_C > JAEUPI01. The sequence goes on from DASURM010000284.1 coordinate 9,197, forward strand.
GCGAAGGCGATCTTCAACGGCTCGGGCTTGGCCGGCGCCGGGGCTGCTGCCGGCGCAGGCGTTGCCGCTGGCGGCGCCGCGGCCTCCTCCTTCTTGCCGCAGCCCACCAGGGCGGCAGCGGCGGCCACGGCGGCGAAGCCGCCGAGCCTGAGCACGGAACGTTTGGTCTGGCTGGTCATACGAGGAGGTTCTCCGGTCGTTGCAGTGCGCATCGGGGTCCCGATGCGGAGGCGGCGATTATGCGGCGGCGACCTTACGCGCCGGGATGGAACGGCTTGCCCAACGAGGCCGGCATGTTGACGCGGATCCAGCCGGCGTTGCGCGAGATCGCCACCAGCACGACGATCGTCGCCAGGTACGGCAGCATGCTGAGGAACTGGCTCGCCACGTGCACGCCTTCGCCCTGCAAGTAGAACTGCAGCATCGTGACGCCGCCGAACAGGTAGGCACCGAGCAGCACGCGTGCCGGCCGCCAGGTGGCGAAGGTGGTCAGCGCGAGCGCGATCCAGCCCTTGCCGGCGACCATCCCTTCGACCCACAGCGGCGTGTAGATCACCGAGATGTAGGCGCCGGCGAGCCCGCACAGCGCACCGCCGATCACCACCGCGAGCAGCCGGATGCCGCGCACCGGGTAGCCGAGCGCGTGCGCCGATTCGGGCGACTCGCCGATCGCGCGCAGCACCAGCCCGCCGCGCGAGCGGTACAGGAACCACGCCAGCGCGGCAGCGCCGAACATCGCGAGGTAGACGATCGGGTGATGCCTGAACAACGCCGGCCCGATGAAAGGAATGTCGGCCAGCCCGGGGATCTCGAACTTCGGCCGCTCGCTGAGTTTCTCCTGCGTATACCGGATGCCGGCAAACGCCGAGAAGCCGGCGCCGAACAGGCTCAGCGCAAGCCCGGTGGCGTACTGGTTGGTGTTGAGCCAGATCACCAGCACGCCGAACGCCGCGGCCATGATCGCCCCGCTGCCCATGCCGGCGGCAAACGCGAGCCAGTCGCTGCCGCTATGCACCGCGGTGGCAAAGCCGGCGATCGCTGCCACCAGCATCATCCCTTCTGCCCCAAGGTTGACGATGCCGGCACGCTCGT